>CAWVWU010000014.1:0-32357 GCA_963933925.1 uncultured Puniceicoccaceae bacterium | reverse complement strand
AACCACCTTTTTATTTTAACAACTTATGGGACTCTTCCCAATAGAGCGATGATTGAGCCCACCATGGGCTACTGCAAAAGGACACAATACAAATACTTCATGAACAAGGTTCTGAGCTGGGAAGAAGATCTCATCGACAATGACCTAATTCTGATAAAACTCTACCTCTCAGTCGACAAGAACACTCAATCCGTTCGCTTCGAAGAACGGATTGCCGACCCACTAAAATACTGGAAATACTCAGTAAACGACGAGAAAGTCAGAGAGTTCTGGGACGTATTCACAAAATACAAAGAACAGATGTTTAAAAAGACATCCTCACCCAAGAGCCCATGGATCGTGATCAAGTCCAACAACAAACTGGAATCGCGCCTCAAGAGCATGCTCTACATCCTTTCCTCCATTCCTTACGAATCGGAAAAACCGTTCAAACCTCTCAAAAAAGAGAAAAAAACACCTCACTTTAGCGTCACCATCGAAGGTGTTTCCTTTAAGAACCTCAATTACCGCCAGTTTAAGCTACTAGAAATAATGGGGAATTCCTACTCTAAATGACGACGCCTACCACAATGGATGCGGCTGGAGGTCTCGTCATTGACTCCAACAACCGAGTACTCTTCATCTTCAAAGATAATAAATGGGACCTTCCCAAAGGACTAGTCGAAGATGGTAGATCTCCCGTACAAACAGCCCTGATCGAAACCCAAGAGGAAACGGGAATTCCAATTGATATCCTAGAGATCAAATACGAACTTCTTCCAACTCACCACATATCGAAGTATCGAAAAACAAGGTACATAAAACGCACTCAATGGTACCTGATCCACTGCACGAAGCCCTTTAAGGATTTTACGCCACAAACCGAAGAAGGCATAGTCCACTGTGAATGGGTCCCCACATGGGACTTACACAAGGTTTTTGAGAATTGCCCAGATCGCATAAGCTACCTCGTACGATATTGGCTGAAATACACAAAAACGTTCTCCTAAGCTCTAAACAACATTTCACCTCAACACAAAAAAACCTCACCCTTTAAAGGTGAGGTTTTTTCGAAGTGGTACACCGCGAGGGAGTCGAACCCCCAACCTCCTGATCCGTAGTCAGGTGCTCTATCCAATTGAGCTAGCGGTGCATCTTCTTTCGCCGTTAGGCGATTGAGGTTCGGAGAAAAGGAACAAACTCCTCACATGACAAGGACTTTTTTCAAAAAAAATGCCGCAGCTCAAAAAAGCTGCGGCAAGTCTTAAAAATTAATAGGATTCACCCACTGCTACCTTAGGTAAATCCGCAGGAATATCTACCTGATGCGTGTCTTTACGCTTGGAAATCCTAATTCGCGATCGCCGCCTCAACATTCGATCCAGTTTATCCACCAGTAAATCGATGGCCTTATGGCAATCTGGGTCATGTACCGAAACATTCATTACCGGTCCATTCATTGTTATGTGTCCTTTTGCAATAAAATCATGCTCTTTGCCACCTCTACGGTGATCATACTCCAATTCGACCTTGACCCTTATAATTCGCTCTTCATGCCTAAAGAGACGCTCAACTTTCTCGGTAACCACTTGCTTAAGGGCCTCAGTAAGGTCCATGTGGATTCCGGTGATGATGAGGTCATGGTTTTCGCTTTTTGTATGCATATAATAATCCTCTTTCGTTTAGTGTTTAGGTGAATTCATTCAATGGACCCAGTTTCTAGAGCTAACATAAAAGTCTCTGAATACACCCTCTCTGTCGTAACAGGGGGCAGTTCTGGATTAGGAGAAATAATCATTGAACGAATCTTGAAAATAGGTTCGGGCCCGAGCGTTTGCAACCTTTCTCGGTCAAAACCTACATCTTTTTTAATCGACCCACGCTTCACTCATCTTGAGTGCGATCTCTCGGATCGACAGCATCGATCAAAGGTATTTCAGGAGCTACTAGGGCTTATTCAAAACGATAATACCAAAGGCCCAATTCTCCTAGTAAACAATTCAGGCTTCGGACTTTACGACAGTGTCGACAACAACCCAGCAACCGATCACCTCGAATTGATCGAAGTCAATATCTCTGCTCTGGTCGAGCTCACACACACCCTGCTCCCCATCATCAAACAACGCGGCGGTACCATAATGAACATCGCCTCGACCTCAGCCTTTCAACCCACGCCCTACATCGCCACCTACGGAGCATCCAAGAGCTTCGTCCTCAATTGGACCCTCGCTCTAAACGAAGAACTTAAAGGCACCAAAGCCAACGCAATCGCCATCTGCCCTGGTCCCACACGCACCAATTTTTACAAACGAGCAGGTCTCACCGACCGCGTCATCCCCGACGGCTACAGCCACGAACCGGAAGAGGTCATCGAACAAGCCTTCAACGCACTCGCCAAAGGAAAATCGGTCGTCGTCACAGGATGGATCAACAAACTACTCTCTGCGTTTTCCTCTCGACTCCCCATCGCATTTAGCGCCCATCTTGCTCGACGCGTCATCGGACGCTACCGCAACATCAATTCATAACATAAATCCGACCAACTGATGCCCGAAACAGACTGGGGATGGCTCATCGATCCTTCCGAACTCAAAGAATGGACCGTTCAAGAAAATGACGATATCCTCCTCATTAACAAACCCGGACTCGTCGTCTGCCACCCCTCGAAAAAAGGCCCTTGGTCCAGCTTAGCTGGAGCCATTCGAGAATACCTCGAAGTCGACAACGTCTATCTCGTGTCCCGTCTAGACAGAGAAACCAGCGGCATCGTTCTCTTTGCAAAGCGGAAACCGGTCACCCGCGTCCTCCAAATGGCTTTGGAACAACGAAAAGTTTCGAAAACCTACCTCGCCATCATGGAAGGCGAATTCACTCACCCCATTTACGTCAACGCTCCCGTTGGTCCCGACAAACACAGCCTCGTACGCTCCAAGAACACTATAAAGTGGCAGGGTCGACGACAAGACGCCACCACAGTCTATAATCCCCTCCATTCCGCCAACGGCTACACCTTCGTACACGTTCAACCTGTTACTGGACGAAAACACCAAATCCGAGCCCACGCCCTGGGAGTCGGTCACTCCATTACCGGAGACAAGCTCTACGGCCCAGACGAAACAATCTTTCTCGACTTCATCGACGACGGCTGGACCGAAAAGCTCGCCGAAATTCTCCCCATCAAACGGCACGCCCTACACGCCTACCGGATGACTTTCCACCTTCCAGACGGCGAGCAAAACTACCTCGCCCCCCTCCCTCTCGATCTCCGAGAATTCTGCCAAACTAAAATGAATCTCGAAAGCGACCAACTGGACGCTCTCATAGCTCACCTTTAAGCGGCAATTCGGCTTCGCGGTCTTAAAAGTCCGCAAACTCAAGAGAATCAGCAGCGCACCCTAGTACATTCTATGTGGTAGCGTCTATATTACCCTTGAGTTGAGTTCCATCGAAACGCATGAGCCTCCCCACTGAGCACCATACCCTAATGCATTCCCTCAATTGTAAACGGTTTGCTAATTTACGCTTTATTTAAGAACAGAGCACGGATAGGTTTCTTAAATGCGCCTATCAGGATTCAGCATCATTTCCCTCATGATCTCCGCCATGTTTATTTGGATCTACGTAATCAATTCATTTTGGTTAGTAACGAAAGAACTCTTGGCGGTTTCATTCTAAAAAAAGCTGTCCCCCTCAGGTAATCGGAGCAAAGCTCTTACCTGTGATTGAAACGAATTCCCCTTCCCCGTTTAATATCCCCAACATCAGGCGATTCATCGCCTACCGCATTTTCTTTAATGCACGGTTCTATTATCCAGTATTCACGATCATTTTCCTGGACTTCGGCCTAAGCCTCGAACAATTCGCCATCCTTAACGCGGTTTGGGCGGCCACCATCGTTCTCCTCGAAGTCCCATCTGGAGCCTTGGCCGATACCATCGGACGCAAAAACCTCATTGTCGCATCCGCCGTCATAATGATTCTGGAAGTGGGCCTCATCTGCGTCGCCCCCACTGGAGGGCATCCGATCGTTTTCTATCTATTTCTCGTAAACCGAATCCTCAGCGGCACCGCTGAAGCCGCAGCCAGCGGAGCGGACGAAGCCCTCGCCTACGATTCCCTCAAACGAGACGGCGACGAATCCCAATGGTCACTGGTCATCGAGTCGCAAATGAAATGGCAATCACTCGCATTCGTTATCGCCATGAGCACCGGTGCCTTTCTCTACGACGCCAATACCGTAAACCAATTCCTCGCATTCATAGGCATCGACTTCACTCTTTCCAAGGACCTCGCGATGCGACTCCCCCTCATACTCACCTTAATCCTCAGTTTCCTTGCTCTAAAAACGGCCCTTTCAATGACCGAGCCAGAGGAAGAAGTCGCTCCCGAAGAAGGACCGCAAAGCCTCAAGCAATGTAGCCAAACTCTATCCGCCTCATTCAAAAAGACTCTCCAAGCCGGAGCATGGATTCTACGTACCCCAGCGGCCTTCCTCGTTATTTTAGCAGGGCTCCTTTTCGACCACGCCGCAAGAATGGTCGTTACTCTAAACAGTCAATACTATCGACAAATCGAACTCCCAGAAGCGAGCTTCGGTCTCATCAGTTCTGCTCTCGCCCTGATGGGTGTATTCATTCCTCGTTTCGCGAAAAAGTTGGTCGAAAAACAAAGCCAAACGTTCAACTTCATTTTCCTCGGAGTTGTCACCCTCGTTGCCTTCGTCACGATGACCCTCT
Source organism: uncultured Puniceicoccaceae bacterium (assembly GCA_963933925.1). Taxonomy (GTDB): domain Bacteria; phylum Verrucomicrobiota; class Verrucomicrobiia; order Opitutales; family Opitutaceae; genus JAKYXN01. The sequence continues at coordinate 27,642 of CAWVWU010000014.1, read as the reverse complement.
TCATTCCCTACTGGGGTGCCCTTTCTATGGCTCTCCTCTATGGGTGCTTTTTCCTCACGGGTTTCTTCGTCAGCCATTATCTAAACCAAGTCACCTCCTCGGAAATGAGAGCAACTGTCCTCAGTTTCAAAGGACTCGCCTACAACCTTGGATACGGTGCTATCGGACTCCTCTACGCTCGCCTCGTTACCACATTTCGAAACCAGGCCGCTGACACAACCCCGAGCGACATACTAGAACCGCAACTCTTCGAACGCGCCATGCAATGGTTTCCAGGCTACTTCGTAGTGCTCTTTATCGCGACCTTCGCTATCGGCATCTACATGACTCGCCGCAAATCTTCGTAAGTCGGGTAATCTCACAAAAAATTAAATCAGCCGATTTAGAACGCCCACACCCACACAACCAGACAAGCCAAAAAATTATCCTCCATCACAGAGAAAGCAAATTACCATTCGCATTAATTGGCATTCATTCGCGGTAGAAAAGACCTTACGCAGACATCGAATCTCCACATGTCCGACATTCCAAACGCCTGCACACCTATTTCCCGAAAAGAGACGACGAACAAAGCCCCCTACAACCTAACCCCGATCTCCGCACCAACAGACCGTACATAAGCCGCTCCGTCTGCGTACTCCTCTGCTGTCTCCAAATGCTCCATCAAGAGGGGAATTCTTTCCAATTTGCCCAATTCCGTCAGAAATGTTCTGTAATCCAACTGACCCAATCCTGGTCTCACCTCATCGAGTTGAGGAATGAAATTATCCTCCCGCAAAACGATATCCTTGCCATGGCAGCTAAGAATATGGGGACCCAACTTACGGAAGCATTCCGAAATAAGATCCCCGTTACGGAAGAAAAGCTGTGGACTCACCACGAAATTCACAGGATCCAAATGCACACCGAATCGCTCACGATCAATCGCCTTGATCAACCTTAAATAGCTATCAGGACTATCCGGATACGACCACGGCATAGCTTCCAAAGCGAAGAAAGTTCGCCTCGGTTTAACCTCATCAATTACCTGCCTCACGACGTCCACGATCAAGTCGAAGGTTTCCTGAGTGAGGTTGTCCTTGTGGGGTCCCGCCCAGTGGGCTACATTCCTCGAACCGCTCACATTAACACAGCAATTCGCATCTAGAGCTTCTGCCAGCTCGAGTGACGCGATGCATTTCTTGACCGATTCCGCTCTCTCTGTCTCATCGGGACTCACCATATTACTCCACGCCCCGACCTCTGCGATAATGATCCCATTATCCTTTGCCGCACTTTTGTATGCCTTGATGTCATCATCAGGCGCTCCCGGTTCAAGCGGACTAAACGCCGCCCCGTAGCCGAGACGCTTCAATTCACTAATCCATTTATCCGGCGTATCCGTATTTTCAAACAAGGGGCTACCAAACGGAATCGAACGATCACTATTAACCATGAAAGACAGCTCATACCCAAGGAGCGGAAGGATCAACACCCAACCACACAGATCCTCAAAACGAGCTAAGGCTCAATGCCTCACCCAATTATATGTTTCCGCACACCGCCTACCTCTTAACATCCAAAAGGTAGCCCACCATCTCATCTCCCGCACGCATCACACGGGCATTCGCTGCAAAACTGTGTTCGCTCTTCATCAAATCGACCATGCGGGCAGACGTTACGTCACCCTTTGCGATCTCTTCTGCATTCTTATTCACTCCTTCCGCGAGACGCGACATACGCTGACGCGTTCCCACTATCCCCCAACCTGAGCTCATTTCGATTTGCATCCCGGCAGCATACACAAATCCCGCCGCCAAGTGAATCCAGTATATCACTCAAGACGCCACAAGGATTCCGCTCAAACGAAATCCCATAGATTCACTAATCTACTAACACGACCCCTCTCAATCAACGCCACTCGTGCTTGGGATAACGACCTTTAAGTTCCTTCTTGATAGCAGGATACGAATCAGTCCAAAACGCCGCTAAGTCCCGAGTCAACTGAACTGGCCTCATATTCGGAGCCAACATCTCAAACATTGGCTTCAACCGCCCGCCACAAAGCGAGAACCCAGAATCCACATCATAAAAATGCTGGATCCGTGCCGACAGCACTGGAGCTTCACCCTCAACATAACGCAGCTTCCCCAGACGACCGTTCGCGAGCTTAACCGAAAGCGGCAATTCCTTCTCCACCATATGCATCGTCTCCGGCCCCACCCATTCCTCGATGTGACGGACAACCTCTTGCTTCTTCAGATCACGTATACTTCGTGCTCCGTGGCAGCACTGCTCAACAATCATCTCACGGGCATCCTTATCAATTGGATCGATTTCGTACTCCGGATAAATCTCGGCAATCATGTTAATACGGCAAATCAACATTTCCACCGACGAATCCCATTTATCCAACTTAGCCTTCTCCTCTAGTATTAACCCCGCCAACAAACCTGCCGACTGATCAAGGGATACATCCAAAGTCTCCTCGCTCTCAATATCCAACAAGCGATAACGGGCAAACCGACGCCCAACCACCCGCTTCCGACGTTCGTCAAACGTAACTTCATCTCCCGAGGCAAATGATTCCGGATACAACTCCTCCAACCACTCTCGATCCACCGCCGAACACAAATTAAGAACAGTAGTGACCTCACCATTACTCTTCCCTATCTCATTAATTTCGCACGCGACGAAAAGTGTCGCCCGATCAGCCATACTATCTTTAGACAGATTTGCTCGTTTTCCATCCGACATCGCACAACGCATCGTGGCCCGATCTAGGCGACGGCACACACGATCTGGAAATCCGACTAGCAAACACCTCCTCACCATGGCCTCGTCCGCAGGAAAAGACTCCGGCCCCACCAAGCCCTCAGCCTGAGCATAACTATATAACTGATTCGCAATTCGATTCACCTGACGAGCCGTATTCGAGTGAATCCCATGATCTCCACAGAATCGCATATCAAATTTCGCACGCACCGCACCCGACCACAGACGCATCTGAGCGATCACATCACTCTGCTCCACTTCACCGATTAGCTCCGCCCGACGCTTTTCCGTACCCTTATCGATCTTACGCAAAAGTAAACTCCGAGTCTGTGCCAGTGCGGCCGCGATCGCGATTTCATCTACACATTCGTACTCCTTGGCAGCAATCAACATCGCCGCGTAACGTGGGTGCAGAGGAAAGGCACTCATTCGCTTCCCCTTCTCCGTCAGTTCACAGGTCGCATTAAATGCACCCAAACCTTTCAACAGATCCAACGCCACTTCCAGTCGAACAGGATCCGGATCTTCGAACCAAGGAAACGTTCCCAAATCCTCAATACCCGTAGCCTTCAAGGTTAACAAGACTTCAGCCAAATCCATTCGAGAGACTTCAGCCTCGTCGAATTCCGCCCGACTCTCATGATCGCGTGCCGACCACAACCGGATACAAACCCCAGCTGCCGTACGTCCTGCTCGTCCCGCCCGTTGCTTTGCTGAAGCATCGCTAATCTTCTCAACCCACAGCGTGTTTATACCACGAACAGGATCAAACCGAGCCACACGAGCTTGACCGCTATCGATCACAATCCTCGCGTTATCGATGGTCAACGAAGTCTCTGCCACATTCGTCGAAACAATGATCTTCCGACGGCTACTCTTATCTAAAGCACGATCTTGATCTTTCGTGCTCAATTCACTGTGAAGTGGCATGATCTCAAAATCCCGAGACGATAGCCGTGCCCCCAAGGCCGCGATCGTCTTCCCGATCTCATACGCACCGGGCATAAAAACCACCGCATGACCCTCCGGCATCTCCTGAACAGCCAAAGCAGTCTGCTCAGCCGCAAGATCCCATACCGGCCGTTGCGACGACGCCAACCGATTATCGATATGTCGAATCTCCACTGGAAAAGTCCTCCCGTCCGAACGCACAACTTCACTTTCCCCCAAATATTCCTGGAGGGTCTCTGCGTTCAAGGTCGCCGACATGACGATGATCTTAAGATCGGGCCGCGACTCCTTCTGAATCATCAAGGCTCGTGCCAAAGTCAGATCAGCATGAATGCTCCGCTCATGAAACTCGTCAAAAACCAGACAACTGATGCCCCTCAGGTTCGAATCTCCAATCATGCGACGCAGCAAAATTCCCTCCGTCACGAACCGAATTCGAGTTCTCTTGGAGACTGACGACTCGTGCCGCACCTGATACCCAACAGTCTCACCCAAAGATTCGCCCATTTCATACGCCACACGACGGGCCAACATACGAGCGGCGATGCGGCGAGGCTGCAGCACAATCGCCTCTCCATTCTCAAGAAACCCTCCGTTTAACAAAAATTGCGGGGTCTGAGTCGACTTTCCCGACCCCGTAGGGGCCTCAATAATAACACGACTCGTACGGGTTAACGCACTAAGCAACTGATCCTGAATCTCATAGATAGGCAACGACATCGCCGAACACCTACCCACGAATCCATGCATTTTTCACGATTAAAATCTGCTTTTACTCATCTTGCTCCAAATTCTCCTCTCGACGCTAAACACGCCTGAACTCCAAGTTTCCCCCAAGAAAGCCCCAAATCATGTAAATTAATGGCACAAAGAAGCACCTATTCTTCACTATAAGAGAACAGGACTTGCCAAACTCAAATTCACCCGTCATTCGATTCGCTTTCCCAAGAACCACGCACACACACACGTCATGAAGCAAAACGACAATATCCGTAACATCGCCATCATCGCTCACGTTGATCATGGTAAAACGACCTTGGTCGATTGCCTCATGAAAGAAGGCGGCATCTATCGCGAAAACCAAAAGACCGAGGAGCGTGCCATGGACTCCATGGACCTCGAACGCGAAAAGGGCATCACTATCAAGGCCAAGAACACTTCCGTACACTGGCGCGGCAAGACGATCAACATCGTCGACACCCCTGGCCACGCCGATTTCGGTGGTGAAGTTGAGCGTGTTATGAAGATGGTAGACGGCGTTCTCCTTCTCGTTGACGCCAAGGACGGACCTCAGGCTCAAACCCGCTTCGTTCTTCGCAAAGCTCTCCAACAAGGACTCAAGCCAATCGTCGTCGTCAACAAAATCGACCGCGACCACTCTGACCCAGAAGGCGTTCACGACAAGGTTCTCGAACTTTTCCTCGAACTAGACGCTGACGAAGACCAATTCAACGCTCCTTTCATCTACGGTTCCGCTAAAAACGGTTTCGCCATTAAAAACCTAGAAGACGAGCAAAAGGACATGACGCCACTCTTCGAGTGTGTCGTAGAAAACGTTCCAGCTCCAGAAGCTGACGTCGACGGAGACTTCCGCATGCTGGTTTCCAACATCGAATGGGACAACTACGTCGGACGTGTTGCCGTCGGTAAGGTTATCAGCGGTACCGTCGAAATCGGAAAAACAATCTTCCGCGTCAAGAAGGACGGAAAGCGCGAACGCCTTAAGGTTACTAAAGTATTCGAATACACTGGTCTCGGCACTTCCGAGTCTATCAGTGGTGAAGCAGGTACCATCATTGGTGTTGCTGGATTCGACGAAGTAGACATCGGCGAAACCCTCGTTGCAAAAGAGGAACAAGAAGCTCTTCCTTTTGTAGAGATCGATCCGCCAACGATCATGATGCAATTCGCGATCAACGACGGTCCTCTCGGTGGACGCGACGGCAAGCTCGTCACCTCTCGCCAAATCCGTGACCGCCTTTTCCGCGAAGTTAAGACCAACGTATCTATCGCCGTCGAAGAAGGAGAAACCAGTGGTCTCTTCAACGTCTCTGCTCGTGGAGCGATGCAAATCGCAGTATTGGTCGAAACAATGCGTCGTGAAGGCTACGAAGTTCTCGTCTCTCGTCCAACCGTCATCACTCAAGAGATCGACGGAAAGACAATGGAACCGTACGAAACCCTCTGGATCGAACTTCCATCCGACTGCATGGGTGGCATCATGGAAAACTTGTCCAATCGTAAGGGACAAATGACCAACATGGATACACGCAACGGAATCGTCTTCCTCGAAGCGGAAATCCCAACACGTGGTTTGATCGGTTTCGAAATCGACCTTGTGAATGCGACTAGTGGTAACGGCATCATGTCTCACCTTTTTAAGGACTACCGTCCGATGGCTGGCGAAATCGTCACACGCCAAACAGGTACACTCGTATCCATGGATAATGGAAAGACCACCGCATACTCCCTCGCAGCTCTAGAAGATCGCGGTCGACTATTCGTAGCAGCAGGAACCGAAGTCTACGAAGGTATGATCATCGGCGACAATCCACGTAAGCACGATATGCCGGTCAACCCGACCAAAGCGAAGCAACTCACCAACTTCCGAAGTCAAGGGGACGGAAAGGCTATCCAGCTTTCTCCTCCAGTTATATTCTCTCTCGAACGTGCGATCGAATACATCGCATCAGACGAATTCGTTGAAGCCACTCCAAACTTCCTTCGCCTCCGTAAGCGCGTCCTCGATGCCACAATGAGAAAACGCGCAGCACGCTAATCTCAGTATACCAGTTTAAACATCAAAGGACGTCTATTAAGACGTCCTTTTTGTTACACAAGCGATCAACTTAGACTTTCTCAAGTCAAACGCCAGTTAGACCACTACGAACATAGAAAAATCGACATGGACCAAATCTTCAAAATTCGCGGCACAGTAAGAGATTATGGATGGGGAGGATACTCCTTCATCCCCCAACTTCTCGGATTAGAGAACTCGGGAAACGCACCCCAAGCGGAATACTGGCTCGGGGCTCACCCCTCAGCTCCCTCCCAAATCACAGAAGGTTCCGCCAAGGACAGTAACCTACACAGCCTGTCATCCGAAAACTCAGAAGCCGTCCTCGGAACAAAAGTTCTCAATCGATTTGGTTCCCTCCCTTTCCTCTTCAAAGTATTGGATGTCCGAGACATGCTCTCCATTCAAGTCCACCCTTCCAAAGCTGCCGCCGAAAAGGGCTACGCTGACGAAGATGCCGCAGGTATTCCCGTCGACTCCCCATCCCGCAACTACCGCGACCGCAACCACAAGCCAGAGCTCATGCTCGCCCTCAGCGAATTCTGGCTCCTACACGGCTTTAAATCACCAGAAGCCATCGCAGATTTCCTCGCGACGCGTCCCTGCTACGCCCCGATGCTCGAAATCCTAAAGTCATCCGACATACAAGGTCTTTTCGCATGGACGATCACCGCTCCCCTCGAAGAAACCAACGTTATCATCGATACTCTTCTCGCAGGCATAAAAACTGAAGGCCTCCCCGAGAAGACATCCCCTGAATACTGGATCCACAAGTGGACCGAAAATCCAGAAGCCACCCGCATCGGCCTTCTCGTGATTCTTCTCATGAATGTCGTCAAAGTGAACGAAGGCGACGCAGTCTTCCAAGGAGCCGGCATCATCCACGCTTACCTCGAAGGGCAAAACATCGAGATTATGGCCAACTCCGACAACGTCCTACGCGGTGGCCTCACAGCCAAGCACATGGATGCCGAGGAACTCATCAAGCACACCCACTTCGAGACCATCGATCCGCAAAACTCATACATCGCACCGACTCCTCTTTCCGAGTTCGAAAACGAGTATAACGCACCCATCGAAGACTTCCTCCTAACGGAAATCAAAATCCCCGCCGGAAGCTCAACAACGATCACCCCGGACGGACTAGAAATCTTCCTAACCTTCAACGGCACCGCCCGTATCCACTCCCCAATCTCATCAGAAGATTTCGAAGTGAGTAAAGGAGATACCTTCGCAGCCCTCCCCGGCAGTTCAGTAGAGATATCATCGACCTCTTCCGACCTCCGTATCTTCAGAGCGAAAACAAACCTCTGATAAACCGAGCGAGAAGCATCAGAGCCTAATAACTTTCAGTCTGTTCACCTACCGGTGAGCAGGCTTTTTTATGCCGAACGCTCACTTCCCACACAACTCAGTCCCGTTCACTTCAAGAAGAAGTACGCTACGCATGCGTCTCTTCCACAGCTCAAATTGGTAGCGGCACATCGTCCTCGATGGCCACACCCCATACCACACATGTCCATCGGTACGATGGACGCTACTTATATAGTGAGGTTCTATCGAATTGAGTACTTAGGAATCTCGGCAAGTTTCACTACCGAGCACATTGTTAAAGATCACAACATCTCCATGATACAAGAGCAGAAGGAGCGTAGCTCTCCAACGAAGACTGAAAGCCACCTCCACGTCGCCCCCACTACCCAAAGAAGTCCGCCATCATGTCCGCCACAGCAGCAGCGAAGGAGGATCATATCCGTGCTAATCTGTGATATCCGCGGTTAAAAAAGGCACAACCAAATCAAAATTCGCGTCCATTGCTCCGCCATCTCCACTTCGTTCCGTCGCGGTTTCAAACAATTTGTCCCTACTTTTCCTCAGAAATAAACTTAGCAAAAACCAGCTTACCCCCACTAGTCGGAATAACACTCGTTACCTCAACCAAAGCGGTACTATTCAAGTAATTCGCACCCGAACTGACGACAACCATCGAGCCGTCATCCAAATATCCAACAGCCTGCCCATCCTCTTTCCCGAGCTTTACGAGCTTCACCGAAAGCGTCGTACCTACTTCGGCCTCGCGAGTAAGCAAGGTATCCAAAGAACCGAGATCCACATAAGAAATCCCCGCATATTTCGCCTTGCGATTTAACCCCTCGCTCGCCGAGAAAAGCCGCCCCTTAAGATCACCCACAACGAACAAAATCTTATCATCGTGATTCTGAGTCTTCGCCAAGGAACTATCATGGATCGTAATCTCGATATGCTCCATTTTCTGTAATTCCTCCAAAGTCGCCAACCCGCGCTTACCACGATTTCCAATATCACTCTCCGAGGAAGAGGCCTGCTCTTGAAGCTCATCAAAGACGAATTTAGGCACCGTCAAGGCCTCGTTAATCAAACGTGCCTGACAAAGCTTCGAGATACGTCCATCCACCAAAGCACTCGAATCCAGAACCACGAGAGCATTTCTCACATTACGGGGCTCAAACTTAACATACGGAATCACCACGTTGAACTCATCGCGTCCCCGCAAGGCAATCACCGTCGAAAGATAGGTGACCGCGATATATACCCCCAAACGCGAAATATAAATAACCTGAGCATCTCCATCCGAAAAAAGCGGACTCAAGGTTATAAAAGTTGATGCCAACAAGCCCGTAAACAAACCAAAAGTCAGAGCGGAAAGAGCACGCAGCGAAAACCCCTTTGTCAGTACATCTACAAGGATCAATAAAACTCCTAATAAAAGCCCGATCAATGCGGCAATTGCTGACGAAGAGCGCTCTTCAGCAAACAAGAACGACACCATGTAGCCGCCAGTTCCTGCTAGAATCAAAATCAGAATACGTACTGCTAATATAGATTGGTTCACAACAAATAATTTCGGTTCAATTCTGCTAACGGTATAAATGGGCAAACACTGAATAGAAAACGACTTACAAAACGTACATCACCTCTAAAACGTCTTGATAGCCAACACGATCAAAGGTACCAGAATAAACACCGCCATCACAATGGTGATTATTCGCTTCGCTCGGCGAGCAGCTTCAATGTTTTCTGGCGTTTCTCTCACGGCTTTATCTAAATTCCGCTTCAAGCTAAACATGCACCATCAATCGTAAAGCACTAAGCAGCAGCCAATCCTTTACTCTGCCCAATAATCGATCCATCACTACTCGATAACCAATTTTCTCAAAAGTGATTAGAAAACTCACAATCATTTCTCCCGGATTACTCGGAGCCTCCATCGCGATGGCTGCGAGGCAGCGCAACCTTGCCAATCGCATAAGCATTTGGGCTCGACGCAGCGAAGTCGTCGATCAACTCCAAGAACTGCCCTGGTGCGATGAGTCCAGCACTGACCTCGAAACCTGCTGTAAAGACGCTGAACTCATTATCCTTTGTGCTCCTGTCAAACGGATTATTGAACTCAGTCAACGCATCGCGCCTCTTCTCAATTCGACTCCAATCATAACCGACGTCGGCAGCGTTAAAGCAGACATATGCCGCGACTGCGAAGATGCCTTCGGCCATCAAGCCCACTTCATCGGCTCCCACCCCATGGCTGGGTCAGAAAAAACCGGTCTCGAAAATGCCCAAGACGATCTCTTCGAAGGCAAAAGCTGTTTCGTCACTCCCACCGATGACTCAGATACTCAGGCCACCAATACAGTCAGCGCCTTCTGGGAAGCACTCGGATCCAATATCTACACCGAGTCCCCGGAACGACACGACGCCATCGTCGCCCAAATCAGCCACGTCCCACACATCCTAGCCGCCGCCTTGGCAAGCTACCTTTCCCGCGAAGAAACCGATGCTCAAAACCTCTGCGGCAACGGACTCAAGGATACTACACGCATCGCATCAGGCTCACCAGAACTCTGGCAGGAAATCATCAGCCAAAACGGAACTGAAATCCTAAAATCACTCGACCAATTTCAAAAAGAAATCGACGCCTTCAAAGAAACCATCGTCAACGAGGACACAGCCAAAACCATTGAATTCCTAGCCAGAGGCAAAGAATTCCGCGATAGTATCCAATAGAGTCACGGGTACACGAATTTCAGCAAATGACCGATCCCTATCCAGTAACGCCGTTCCAATTTCCAGTTAGCTCGGAAATAACACTCCCGGGCTCGAAAAGCATCACCAACCGGGCTCTCATCATCGCTGCCCTCGCCGATGGTCATACACGTCTCGAAAACTGCCTCTTCAGCGAAGACACCGAGATAATGGTCGAGGCCCTCAAAGCACTCGGTTTTAAGATTCAGGCCAACCCAACTGAGAAGAGCATCGAAGTCGAAGGCCTCGGAGGTCGCATCCCCAACAAATCCGCCACGATTCACGTTGGCAACTCAGGTACCTCTGCTCGGTTCCTAACCGCATTTTGCTGCCTCACATCAGATGGTGAATACACCCTCGATGGCGTCGAGCAAATGCGCAAGCGCCCGATCAAAGACTTGGTCGATACCCTCGTCCATCTCGGCGCGGAAATCGAAACCAACAACGGCTTCTTCCCCATCACCATTCGCCCCCACGGCCTAAACGGTGGTCACGCGACAATAGATGCCATGTCGAGCAGCCAATTCGTATCGGCTCTAATAATGGCAGCACCCTACGCCAAGTCAGAGCTCACCATCGAACTCACAAACCCAAAGCTCCGCCGTTCCTACATCGACATGACGCTCGAGATGCTCGTGCAATTCGGAATCGACAGAGCACAACTCACCAGCGACGCATCCACCTACACAATTCGCCCCCAAGGGTCTTATAAAGGTAAGCCCGGCGGCTACCTCATAGAAGGCGACGCCTCCGCAGCGAGTTACTTTTTCGCCCTCCCTCTCGCCGTTGGCGGACAAATAGAAATCCACGGAGTCACCAAGGACTCCCTACAAGGTGACACCGAATTCACCACCCAAGTCGAAAAAGCAGGAGCCACCATCGAGTGGAAAGAACGCTCTGCCATCTGTCGCTACGACGGAAGTGCTCCCAAAGCTCTCAATGCCAGCTTCTACGCCTTCTCAGACACCTTCCTTACCGCAGCCGCCCTCGCTCCTCTTCTAGACGGAACAACGACCATCGACGGCATCTCACACACCCGCCATCAAGAGTGCGACCGCATCGCCGCCATGGCAGACGGACTCAACCGCATCGGCCAAAACGTCGACGAACAAGAAGGCTCACTCACGATTACACCTCAAGCACTCACCCCAGCCGAAATCGAAACCTACCACGACCACCGCGTCGCAATGAGCTTCGGCATCCTCGCCTGCGTCGACGCCAACAAGGACGGTCAAGCATGGCTAAAGATAAAAGACCCCACCTGCTGCAAAAAAACCTTCCCAAACTTCTTTCAAGAACTCGAACGCATCCGCCAAGAAAGCCAAGCTAAGGCTTAACCGTTTAACCGAAAAAAGATGAGCAACTCAAAAACAATTGTTATCGCCATCGACGGCGGAGCCGCTGCCGGAAAATCATCCACCTCTCGTGGTCTCAGCGAACGCTTCAATCTCATGCACGTAGATACCGGCTCATTCTACCGAGCCATCACCCTAAAGCTCCTCCAAGCCAAAATCCCCGCAGTCAGTGACGACGCCCTTAACGCTGGCCTCGCTCAATTCGAACTCCGAACAGAAATCACCGGTCAACTCGCCGCCATCTCAATCGACGGCTGGGTACCCGATGCCTCAATACGTAGCGAAGAAGTTAACAACAACGTCTCCCACTACGCAGCCCTTCCCGAAGTCCGTGCCTTCCTCCTCGACTACCAACGCAAACAAACCGACGTCGCCCGTGACAACCAGTTCAACGGCCTCGTAATCGAAGGCCGCGATATCGGCTCAGTCGTCTTTCCAGACGCCGACCTAAAACTCTTCATGTACGCCGACCCGGAAAAACGGGCCGCACGCCGAGCCAAAGAAGGCATCATCGACGATCTCGCCAAACGTGACGCCATCGACTCCTCACGCAAAGCCGCCCCGCTTTCCCGCCCCGAAGGCTCAGTCCTCGTAGACAGTTCCGACCTAACTCTCGAAGAAGTCATCGAACACGTCGCCAGCCTCGTCTCAAACCTAATTAAAAACTAATATGATATCAGGTGACCGCGTCTATTGGATTTGCCACAGCACAATCCGCTACATCTATCTTCAACTCGTCAGTGGCGACATCGCTGGTCTAAACAATATACCCCGAACAGGTGCCTGTATCCTCGCGTGTAATCATGCCAGCCATCTTGATCCTCCACTCATTGGCTGCAAAGTAACTCGGAAAATCAATTTTTTCGCCCGCAAAACGCTTTGGAAACCTGGCTTCGCCACATGGTGGTTGGACACCATCGGAACCATCCCCGTCGACCGCGACGGCGACTCCGATATCAGCGCCATGAAGCGTACTCTAAAAACGCTAAAAGCTGGCGGACTCTTAACACTATTCCCCGAAGGAACCCGCACCCTTGACGGCAACCTACAAAATGCAAAACCTGGCATCGGCCTCATTGCCGGAAAATCTCAAGCCACCGTCGTCCCCTGCAGAATATTCAACACATTCGGCGTCCTCTCCAGAGATTCCAAATTCCCCGATTTCTCAAAGCCCATCCATATGGTCTACGGCAAACCTCTCTCCCCTGAAGAATTCGACCCCGGCCGCTCAGCAGGCAAACAGCGCTACCAAATCATCGCCGACAGCATAATGACTGCCATCTCCAAACTAGAACGCCCACGACCCGAGGTCATCTAACCGAGCGAGTTCATCTAGGCCAATTCGCCTAAAGCCGAAACTCAGTCCCCAGACACCTCATACACCTCTACCAAGGCAACTCCCTCGCCCCCATTACCATCGACAACGACAGAATAAAGCCCCGGTTCCAAAGTCACCAACATCGCCGCAGACTTACTGTCTTCAGCTAAAGTAAAAGCTCCTAATTGGAGAGCCTCATGTGCGATCTCATCCGCATTTTCCGCTAAGCCCCAATTCGTATTTACGATTTCAACACCATCTGGCTTCACCAATCGAATAGTAGGGTCAGTAAGTAATTCAGAAGCCTCTAAATTGGTCCCTTCAACATTTGCTAACTCGGGCCCCACTCCTCGAATTAAAACATCAATTGGCTTATCACCATCGACATAAAACCCACCAACCATCACATCGTTACCACTTCCCACCAAGGCCCGAGTCGAAATATTAATTAACTTCGGCTCAACCGCAGGCACTTCGATTCCTACACTATCAATCGCTATATCATCGATATACACATTCACATACTGGAATCCCGCCTCCGTCGCTTCTTCGACAGATGAATAACGAATCATAAACCAATCTAGCGGCGAACTACTATCAACACGGTAATCCGCACTGTTTCCTTCAAAAACGACCTGCTCTACCTCATCTTCTCCAATACGCAGATATTCATGAGTCAATAAAGTCTTCTCTGGAAGATCGGAGCCTCCTTGAGCATAGACCTGAAAAGATCGGTCTAACATATTATGCACCATCCAAATATGATACCAAACCCCACCATCCATAGGTCCCTCAGGATTTGGATCTCGATACCCCTTTGACCCATCACGAATATCGATTCTCCTGTATGCTTGCCGCACGATTGACGCATAGTGTCCCCACGTAGGAAAAACATCATTCGTATTTGAATACTCCTCACTTGAAAGCATACCAAACGTTACGTCAGTGGTGATCCCTATAACTGGTTCAAGCGGAGAATCAAATATTGGAACCAACATTCTAAAATAAATGGTCTGCAATCGAGGATTCGCAGCGTCGTAAACCATCGCATCCTCCCCCAAATCGAAAAGAAATGACCTGTGCCCATTCTCTCCTGGGAGAATAGCCAAGACCTTTCCCTGACCAGAATCAACCGGATCATCATGAATCTCCATAGAATGAGGAACCGCACCTGAATCAAGGCCATCTGGAGCAGTAGCCAACCACTTACTCAACGGGTTGGATCCTTCAAAATCCTCTTTCAGATCCCAATCGTAATCATAAAACGGACGAGGCGTATGTGCTCTAACCGAGCCAAGACATGCACATAAAACCAACAACAACGACAACTCTTTTACTAACCGATTCATACTCATTCAAACAATCACTTCGCTAACAATTTCAAAAACACACTCGAAACAAAACGCCCCAAGTTAATTCAAATCCCCTAAAGCACCCTATTATAGAAAAATTGCTCAAGCCCTCGCCTCACCATCCTTCGTCAAGGTGGTAAATTTCCAAAAGGACGACCCCCTCGTCTCCTTTTCCATCTACGACAACGGTGTACGTACCTGGGGTCAAATTCGCCAAAACCACCGCGGATTTACTTTCAGTCTCAGGAGCCTTGAAGCCCCAATTCCAAGAGATTGCCGCAAGCTCTTCTGCATCGATTTCACTCTCCCAGTCGTCGTTCTCGCGCACAACATTACCTGACCTCACGAGTCGAATACGGGGATCCTTAAGTACTTCATCTGCGGTTACCTCTAATCCACCCAAACCAACAAGCTCTTCACCCAAAGCCTGAATATAAACATCCACCGGTTCTGTCCCCTCAATAACAAAGCCTCCGATCAAAAGTCTCGTTTCATCTTCCACGATTCCATGGGCTACAATTGACACCAATTTCGACTCAACCGGAGGTGCAGCCATAAACACGTCTTCATCAGCTCCCACGGTATTGCTATCCACAATCTTTGCATAGGTGTAATCGATATAAATATCGTCAATATACAAGGGATCAAGTCCCCTTGAAGGCCCCGACGAATAGCGAATCATAAACTGATCCAAAGCCGAGAGGCTCTTGTTTCTAAATTCCGCTTCGTCCCCCTCAAAAATGATGCTGTCGTCCTCCCCATCATTCGTAGAAATAATAACATATTCTTCGGTAAGTAGTGTTTTCCAAGGGAAGTTTGTCCCTCCATCAGCATATACAGAGTACGTGTTTTCTGCGATGTCATGGACCATTGATATCTCATACCATACATCCACTTCATTCGGCCCTAATGGTTTAGAATCACGATATGAGTCCCCATCGCGAATGGTCAAAGGTTCACCAAATGCCCACCTAACCACAGAGGCATAATGACCCCAAGTAGGCTCTCCTATAGTCCCTTCGCTACCGAGCATCCCCAGTGTAACATCAACTAATCCAGGAAGAAGCCTCTCTCCGACGTCAACCATGGGCACCAAAACCTTAAATCTTAACGTATTCAACATATGAGGATTCTCTGAGTCATATTCAAATGCATCCTCACCCAATTCTCGAATAAACGAAAGGTGTCCCTCTTCTCCCGGTACAATCGCCAGAACCTTGCCCTGCCCAGAATTAATTGGGTCATCACGAATTTCCATATAGGCAGGACTAGTAGCTTCCCCTTCCGCGGGAGTTGTCGTACTCCAATTTGACAGTGGATCCTCCCCTTCGAAGTCGTCGATCAACTTATAATAAACAGGCCTCGGCTGGATTGGAAATGATTCAGTTTCATAAGTGTTTTCGGGTACAGCATACGCCTCCAGCAACACGATTCCCTCACTGCCAGCACCATCAACCAAGGCAGTATAGATACCCGGCCCTAAATTCAGTAACATCGCGGCTGAACCACTTCCCGTTTCCAATGGAGTTCCGCCCACTTCAAGAGCAGCCTTTATCATATCATCCGCATTTGCCTGATCCTCCCAATTCGAACTCACAAGTTCCTCAGACCTACTATTCACCAATCGTATCGTTGCACCTCCCACAACATCATCACTCGTTAAGCCGCTTCTTTCAACGCCTACAAGCTCTTGCCCAACAGCTTGTATCAACACATTCATATATGTATTCCCACTCACTGTAATGGCTGTGGAAAACGCTTCACTCCCTTCCTTCACAACACCACGCATCGAAACGTTCGTAAACTCAGGTCGAGACCATTCTATCGGTTCACTCCCTATTGCAATATCATCAATATACACATTATGAATTCCTCTACTCCCCTCTAAATTGGAAGAATACCGAATCATAAACCAATCCAGAGGCGAGCTACTATCAACACGATACTTTGCCTGATCCCCCTCGAAGATCACTTCACCCGTTTGCTCTGTAGTCACGGGTGCATACTCCTTCGTCAAAAGAGTTTTCACGGGATAATCAGATCCACCTTGAGCATAAACCTGATACGAACGATCTGCCATATCATGCACCATCCATATCTGATACCACACTCCTGCCTCGCTCGGTCCCAAAGGCTCTGAATCTTTATACCCATTAGCTCCATCACGAATATCAAGTGGTTCTACACCCGAGTAGCGGACAATTGAAGCGTAAGCCCCCCAACTAGGGAAAGGGCCGATATCTTCGAGTTCACGATCTGGAACAAATCTAAAGAATTCCTCGCTGGAAACGAGTCCAAACGTAACATCTAACTGAGGCAATATCGGCCCACTATCCGTCACAACTTCAGGACGAAATAGTCTAAAATACAATGTTTGCAAACGAGGGTTCTCAGGATCATTCACCAGAGCACGATCTCCTAAGTCCAAGACAAATGAAATGTTTCCCCAAAAAGTATTTTCCGCTAGAACTCCCAAAACCTTACCATTTGACGGGTCAATGGGATCATCCTCGATATTAATATACGGAGTCAGACCAGGAACCTCTAACCTCTCTATATTCCACTGATCTACTGCGTTAATTCCCTCGAAATCCTCAACGAGCTGAAGCCCATCATCATAAGGATATCTCGGTGAAACTGCTTCGGCCAATTCGACCGGAACCCAAATGATTAACCCCAAAGCTAAACTCCCAACAATACGCATTTTAAATTCCTCCTTAATACTTCCTTAAAGACTATTTTCTAAGGCACCTCGTACACCTCCACCAAGGCAACTCCCTCGCCCCCATTACCATCGACAACCACGGAATAAATCCCTGGCTCCAACGTAACCAACAGCGCCGAAGACTTGCTTCCCGCATCAAGAGAAAAGGCACCTACATCAAGAGCCGCATTCACGATATCAGCTGAATTACTCTCAGTTTCCCAGTCCGTACTCACAATCTCATCACCAGTCTCTTTAACCAGAGTAATCGTCGGATCCGCAAGTAACTCACCCGCAGTCAGACCATTCCCCTCCAAACCTGCAAGCTCCGGCCCAACTCCACGAATCAACACCTCCATTGGCTTATCTCCATCCACATAAAAGCCGCCGATCATAACATCCTTGCCGCTTCCAACCCACGCACGTGTCGAAATATTAACAAGCTTCCGAGTCACATCGACCTCATTCCGACCAACCGCAACATCATCGATATAGAGATTGTGTATCCCTTTATATGGATGCGCCGAATACCGAATCATAAACCAATCCAACGGAGCAAGGCTGGGAACACGAAAATCCACTTTATCCCCTTCAAAAACCACCTGAACTGATTGATCATCATTCAGTATAATACGCTCTTTCGTCAGGAGGGTTTTCACCGGAAAATCAGTTCCT
Organism: uncultured Puniceicoccaceae bacterium; assembly: GCA_963933925.1. Lineage (GTDB taxonomy): Bacteria > Verrucomicrobiota > Verrucomicrobiia > Opitutales > Opitutaceae > JAKYXN01. The sequence continues at coordinate 9,674 of CAWVWU010000014.1, read as the reverse complement.
CCTCTTGCATACACCCGATAGGAAAAATCTGAGAAATCATGAACCATCCAAATTTCATACCAAATTCCAGCGTCTGCAGGGCCTTCATTAATCCAACCAGTAAACGCCTCACCGCTACCAATTATATCCAAAGGATTACTAGAGATATATCTCACATACGACGCATAGTGCCCCCAATGTGGATGCTCGGTCTCATCCTTAAGCCCTCCATATTCCTCACTAGAAACCATTCCCAAACTTGCATCTAGGATAGCAGGAACAAAGGCACCGTTATCAGTTTCTTCAAGTGGGCGCATCACCTTAAAATAGATCGTATCATTCCCGCCAGGAACAAGCCCACGATCACCGAGATCATAAACAATCGATGTATTGCCAGCCTCTCCAGCAACGATCGCCAACACCTTCCCTTGTCCAGAGTCGACCGGATCATCCTGAACCTCAATCGTTGTCAGAAGCGATTCATCTCCTACGATAGGGCCCACCGACCAATCATCCAATACACTCTCCCCCTCAAAATCCTCAACAAACACCCGTCCACCAGCAAAGGGAGGCTCAACAGGAGAACTCTCTATCGCTTCACTCCCAACTGCAATATCATCGATGTAGAAGTTATGAATTCCTTTCCATTCTGCAGCTGAATAACGAATCATAAACCAATCCAAGGGAGAAAAGCTCTCCCGCCGAAAGGGTAATCGATCATTCTCAAAACGTCTCGTTACCGACTCGTCATAGTTCGTTATTACAATCTCTTTTGTTAACAAGGTCTTTTCTGGAAGATCACTCCCTCCCCTCGCATACACTGCATAGGATTGATCCGCAAAATCGTGAACAATCCACATTTCATACCACACGTCAGCTTCCAAAGGTCCAGGACTATCAGTTAAATAATCTCTAACTCCTAACGTGCCATAACTGTTACGTATCAATGACGAATAATTCCCCCAGCTCGGTTCCTCGGTTTCGCTAATTACACCTCCATACTCCGTGCTCGATACTAACCCCAAAGTTGAGTCGATCGTGCCAACCACAACAACTCCTTCTTCGTTCTCCACTCCAGGGCGCATAATCTTAAAATAAAGAGTCTGAAAACGTGGATCTTCTTCATCATAAACGAGGGCATCATCGCCAAGATCGAATACAATAGACGTATTACCAGACTCACCCGCTACAATAGCTAACACCTTCCCTTGCCCCGAGTTTACAGGATCGTCTTGAACCTCTATCGTAGTCGCACCCTCCACAGCGGAAAACCCTACTGACCAATCCTCCAAAGGATCATTCCCTTCAAAATCTTCAATCAACTTAAATGCCGAAGTGTGTTCACTCGCAACCGCACCATTCACAATGCTCAACGCGAGAATCGGCACCATAACCATACTTAATCTTAGTATATTCATATGTTTTATTTTTGTTTTTAGAAACGAAGCTTATCGGCGATAAACATTATTCGCTAGACACCTCGTACACCTCCACCAACGCAACACCCTCACCCCCATTACTCTCTACTGTCACTGTATAAAGGCCAGGATCCAAGGTCACCAACATTGCAGCAGACTTGCTATTTGAGTCTAGAGTTAAGGCCCCCAACTGGAGAGCTACATGGGCGACATCGGTCGCATTTGCTTCCAATCCCCAATCAGTACTGACAATTTCATCACCATTTGGTTTCGCCAATCGGATCGTCGGATCAAGGAGAAGGCCCGAAGACGCCAAACCAGCCTCGTCAACTCCCGCCAATTCAGCCCCCACTCCCCGAATCAAAACTTCCATCGGCTTATCTCCATCCACATAGAAGCCACCGATCAACACATTGTTTCCACTCCCAACATACGCCCGAGTAGAAATATTGATCAATCGAGGAGTTTCCCAAAGACTTTCCCACCCCACGACTATATCGTCTATATACATGTCATGAATTCCTTTCTCCTCATGTGCTGAATAGCGAATCATAAACCAATCTAGCGGGTTCGTGGGAGACTTATGAAAATCAATTTTGTCACCTTCAAAAAGAACCTCTCTGTCTTTTGTAAGCGAGTCCTCAACCACTAGTTGTTTCGTTAGAAGAGTTCGACTAGGGAAATCATCACCACCTCGAGCATACACCGAGTAGGATTGCTCCTCGAAATCATGAATCATCCAAATCTCATACCAAACTCCAGCCTCTGAAGGACCGGGATGAGTCTCGCTTGTATCGAAAAAGGCATTGTCAGAATTTGCAACAGTCAAACCTTCCCGAGAAGAAACATACCTAACATACGAAGTATATTCTCCCCAACTGGGCTGTTCTAATTCATTATTACTTCCCCCATAGTCCTGACTAGAAACCATCCCTATTGTGGCATCGAGAATTCCTCCAATCACCCCATCTCCATTTTCGACCTCCGGGCGCATCACCTTAAAGTAGATTCCCGCCCCCAATGAAGTCTCTAGAGGCAAATTCAAAGCCAATTCTTCAAGATCAAAAACGATCGAAGTATTACTATTTTCACCAGCAACAATAGCCAGAACCTTCCCCTGTCCATAAAGAGTTGGATCATCTTGAATCTCAATCGTCGTAGGCCTGGATCCATCGACAGAAGGTGCTCCAACCGTCCAATTCTCCAAAGAAGCACCGTCTTCAAAAGATTCTACATATGTTTGGTCGTAGATGCCAAAAGGCCCAAGGGGCTCAAGAGCCAACAACGTTCCAACCATTGTTGATACACCAAGGATCAACAGACTTCGTTTCAGGGGTATAAAACACATATACCTAAGGACTGAGTCACAAAAACAGAAGAGTAAAAACCTAAACGATTTACACTATAAAACTCTATTGTATGCCCTAATAATAAGGCGTAACGAGCCCGCTTACGATTCCCGAGCCATCAACAACAAGGACTCCAGCGACTTCACATGCTGAGCAAGATCGCCGACTTCCATGCGCCCCTCTCCCACAATCTCATCGAACAAATTCATTTTCTCCTTCTGAAGATCCTGAATACGCTCCTCGATCGTTCCTTTCGCGATCATCCGATAGACAAATACCGTCTTTTTCTGCCCGATACGGTGTACGCGGTCAATTGCTTGATTCTCCACCGCCGGATTCCACCACGGATCCATAACAAAGACATAATCCGCCGCATGCAGCGTAATCCCCGTCCCTGCTGCTCGCAAACTAACAAGCATCGCTGCCGTCTCCTCACTTCCCTGAAATCCCTTTACCGGAGCCTCCCGATCACGTGTAGATCCGGTAAGTTCATAGATCGGCAAATCGGGAAAAGCATGCTCGATCATCTCTCGGATCCGATCGATAAAGCGGGTAAATTGACTAAAGATCACCACGCGGTGTCCCGTCCCCAAAACCTCAATCAACTTTTCAAGCAACGTCATGATCTTGCTGCTCTCCTCAATGGAAGACTCCATCCAAGGCAATAAATCCGGATCGCAACTCACCTGACGCAATCGAGTCAGCAGACTCAAGATGCCAAAACGATTCGTTTGCATCGCTTCGCCCACATCATCACCAAACTTCTTAATTCCTTCCGTACAAATCCGTGCGTATTCAACGGATTGAGCTTTCGTCATCGTACAGAATTGATCGATCAGAATCTTTTCGGGCAAATCCTTAGCAACCGCGGTCTTCGTTCTCCGCAGCATAAAGGGAGCGATCTGTGCCTTAAGCCTCTCTTTAAAGCCCGCCGAATTCTCATTCAGACGTTTTTCAAAGTCTTTTCGATCCCCCAGCAAGCCCGGCAAGATATAACGAAACGCTGGCCAAAGATCTACGGGTCGATTCTCTATCGGCGTACCCGTTAGTGCGATACGGCGGTCCGCTTGAATGCGAAAACAACAACGCGTCGTCTTCGCCGTCGGGTTCTTGATAAACTGGGCTTCATCAATCACGGAAACCGCAAATTTATACTTTTCGATCGACGTGATGTTATTTCGCAACTGAGCAAAGCTGGCGACCATCACATCCCAATCATCGCCATAACGGTCCAAGCTCTTTCCCTCGTACTTAACGACCGTCTTCTCCGGAGCGAATTTCTTCACCTCACTCCCCCACACAGGAACAACACTCGCAGGACAAACAATCAACACCGACTTTTTCTCACGAATCCTCGCCTTCAAATAAGCAATAACCTGCACCGTTTTCCCTAATCCCATCTCGTCGGCCAGCATACAACCACACCCATTGTCCAAGAGCCGAGCCATCCATCTCACCCCCTGCACCTGATAAGGCCGCAACCCCTTCATGAGGGAAATCTGACGCTGCTTAGGAGAAAGGAGATTCTCCCTCCATGTCTGCAACTCTTCCGACAACACCAAATCTTCGGAATCAGGAGTGAACAATGAAAACAACTGATACGGCTCTAACTCCGCCCCTTCCGCATCTTCTTCGATTCGCTTCCACTCATCGATCAGCATCTGGGACTGGTTATCGAGTCGCACAATACCGACCTTTGGCAACAAAACAGGCACGCCCGCTCCCGCCAAAACCAAAGCCGCATCCTCTCGATCGAGCATCTTGTCTCCCGAGCTCATGACCCACTCAAGGTCTAGCTTACCCTTATCATTCAATTTTGCTTCAGCCTTTAAATCCACTTTCGTAAACCCTATCGCTACGTTAGCGATATTTGGACGATCTTCCGTAGAAAATGACTTCTTCCACACCGGCCACACCTTGTGGATAAAGTGCGAAATCTCATTCAGACTGACCAACAAGTATCCATTAAACTCCGCCGAATACGAAAAGTGAGATTTACGCGCCCGTGCGGCCAACGTAATCAAACGCCCTCTCTCTGTCCCATTCTCAGCATTGGGTGCTCCCGTATCGATACGCAATGCGGGTACGTGTTTCTCGTCACTATCGATCCAATACGCCTCGCATATCACTCCTTTGTAATGAGTATCGAGAACGAGATGCAATACACGACCGACCTCTCCATCAATCTTCCACATCTTGTGCTTCGGAAGACCATCCTCCTCTTCCCCGGAATCTCGAGTATCAACCGCATCAAAGTCATCTAAGAGGGCCACCTCATCCGCAATTAACTCCTCAATCTCGAGCATGCCCGCGACTGCCATCACATCCGCAAAAAACTTATCATTCGTTGACGACCGTACATTGAGCTTCCCGTCACCCCATTCCACGACGGAATAACTCTCCTCGCGGTCAACCTGACAGGTCATAATCGCGTCATCATCACCAATGGAAATTTCCTTCACAAAACCCTTTTTATACAGCTTTCGCCCCGCACGCAGAATCTCATGCTCAAAGCCAGATTCCCACGCGACTTGGATTCTATCACTCCATTGCCGCAAAGACTTGCGAGAATAAAGCCGATTAGCGTTCTTCCACTGCATAAAAGAACCACAATAAAATTTTGGAACACCTGCGATCAACTCTTTTCACTCAAGAGACCAATAACCATCAAAGATTTCTCCAATTACCAAAATAGTGCCACTCCAGCCACAATCACAATTGCCTTGGACGTTCGGGCTCATACCTTCCCTCTAACTATGTTTACATCTCTCAGAAAAGCATTCTTCTCTGGCATTATTCTCCTCGCACCGATCGGAATCACCTATTTCGTGTTTAATTCCTTAGTTCTAAGGATCGGTGGCACTTTCAAAGGGAAACTCCTATTCTTCATACCCCAAAACCTTTTCGAGCGCGAAAATCTACAGACGATGTGGAACATTGTCGCAACGATTACCGTTCTAATCCTCATCACTCTCCTCGGTTATCTCTCACGCTATTTCGTCGCCAAATACGTTTTTTCGATTGGGGAACGCATCCTCAACAACGTCCCCATCGTAAACACCGTCTATACTTCAGTAAAACAGATCGTCGATACTTTCAGCAGCGGAAACCGAGCCGTATTCCAAAAAGTAGTCATGGTACAATTCCCTCGAAAAGGATGCTATGCATTGGGGTTTCTAACCGGTACGACCATGGGCGAAGCCCAAGTAAAAACAGAACCTGAACTCCTCAACATTTTCATTCCGACAACCCCCAATCCGACAAGCGGTTTTCTCGTAATGCTCCCCAAGGACGAAATCGAGATTCTCCAAATGACCGTGGGTGAAGGCATGAAAATGATAATATCTGGAGGTGCGGTTGCTCCCAAGTTTGACCCCTCTCCCAAAATCGATGCCAATGCCTCGGAATGAGCGGTCCCTACCTACGAGACGAAGCCATCCTACTCCGACAACGCCCCAGTGGAGAAAAATACACCTCCTACGCGTTCATAACTGAGAACAACGGAGTCCTACACGCTCTCGCTCGAATTTCGCAGAAAGCCCATTCAACACCTCGCCCCGATCTCTACGATCAAGGCGGTCTCGGCCTCAATTTAACTAACAACGGAGGCTCTAACTTCTTCAAGACCTTTGACCTAAACAACAAGCGGCGCGGCATCGGTTCCAGCTACGAATCCCTCTCCGCCGCCGCACAGATCACCAATCTATACCTCAGTAATCCCATCCACGAAGAGAATAGCAGCGACCTCTTTCAACTCGCCCAAAGATCACTCGACGCACTCGATCGCGACGTGCACCCCAATGCGGCACTCATAAAATGTCTCTTCCTATTTTCCCGCTACGAAGGCTATCCTATTAAAGAAGAGTGGTTCAAAAATCTACCAGACGCAGAAACGTCCTACGCCGCCCACATTATCAATACCCCACTCACCGAAATCTCGGTCGACAGATCGATACTCGGAACCGTGTTATCTTCGATCCAGCACTACCTCGAACATCACACCGATATTCGAATATAGCAGTTCTCTATTCGCTTTTTAATTCCACCAAACACGCACGCAAAGGCTCAAAAGCATTTCGGATCAGCATCAGCCAATGATCAGGATTGAAATTAGCCCCGTGAGACACCGCAGACAATTCCATTCCCTTGGCTAAATCATAGGCATCGCGTGCCCCCACTAAGCCAAGACTGCCTTTCAAAGAGTGTGCATTCCGCTCGATCTCATCGATATTCCCACCAGCGATCGATTCTGAGATTCTCTCGATTCCCAATTCAAATTCTCGAACGACGTGATCGATTACCTTCCCCCGATCCCCATCATCGCCAAGCATTCGATCGATAAACAAATTCGCTACCGAGTAATCCAACACTCCACCGACCTTACGCCCAGAGCTCAAGTTCGCTTGAACCGCTAAATCACTAGCTCCTCCTGTCTCCGATTTTCCAGACAAGTGCGTTTCCAAAGTACTCGTCAATACCTCAAAATCGATCGGCTTGTGCACAACTGCACACATACCAACCTGAAAGCAACGATCATAATCATCTCGAAAGACCTTTGCTGTCACCCCGATGATCGGAGGGATATCGCGCTCCCCAGCCATCTTCAAAATTTCCTCAGTCGCTTCATACCCACTCATTTCAGGAAGCATTATATCCATCAAAATAAGATTATACTCACCATCGCGAAAGGCATCAACCGCCAAAGCCCCATTAGTAACGACTTCAAACGTATAGCCGCGATCCTTCAGGAAATAGCACAGAATTTCTGCATTCAACTGATTATCTTCAACTACTAGTATATGTTTTTCAGCCACAATCGTTTCGCCTTCAGTCATCACTTCCTCGTCGTCATTTTTCTCAATAGGAAGCTCAACTCTAAATTCAACTAAGCCTCCGTCACCTACCGTTCTTCGAAAAAGACCACCAAGTGACCGCTCGCAAACAACCGTAACAATTTCAAGGATACATTGATCATCCACCGATCGAGGACTTTCAAAACAGACAACAAGTTCTAGTTCCTCCTCCAACTGATTGATATCCAATGACACCCGATCTACACTCAATGCATAAAGCACATTAGATGCAATTGAAAAGACCAGATTTGCCAATTCAAAGACCGGGACTTTTCCCTTGGAAAAATCCAAACGATCTAAGGAATCCAAAAGATCCACTCTGTCTCCAAAGACTCGATCTATACTCGTCCGCAATTCTCCCACAAACTCCTTAGAGTCAGCTTGGATACAGCGAGCAGCCTCTATATAATCCGAGCAGATTTCTCCCATCACGGAATCTCGAAGGACTTGATAAACACACTCCATTTCAGCCGCATCCTTCAAACGTTCAAGAACACGCGCTGAGCCTTCCTTCAGTAAGCTGAGAGCATAGCTCAAATCGACACCATGCTCGGCATCCCAATGAACCGACTGTAAATACTCCTTCCAGCAACAGTCCTTCGAATGACGCTCACCGTAACGCAAACCAGCATACTGAATAAAAGCGACAAAGCTATCCTCGCCAAAAGCAAAATCCGCCCAAGGATCTTGCTCTTTGATAACAATTTCTACCGAACCTAAACGACGGTCCTTGCCCACAAAATTCCCCCAAACACTCCCCGTACATAAAAAGAGGTCAAGGTTCCTCGTATGGCCTTCCGCAAGCAAATCAACAACCAGCATACCACGCCACTCATCCTCTGAATAGCCAAGCACCTCCTCCAAAAGACGAGACATAAACTGGATCTCTCCCGTTCGCTCAAATACGAAAAAGCCCAGTCTCATCGTTGATCAGTATTCCCGCTAAACAAAAAAGGATGATAAAACATATGCAGTCTTATCATCCCCATGAAAAATCAAAAAAGCTGGCTCTAAAGCCAAAACTATATCGAAACCAATCCCGTACGGACAGCGAACAAGGTAACCCCTGCTATATCGAAAATCTTCAGCTTCTTAGAAATGTTACTACGGTGAGATTCTACAGTCTTAATGCTCAATCCCAATTCCGCAGCGATCTGCTTGTTGGTCATTCCCGAAGCCACATAAGTGACAATCTGCTTCTCACGATCGCTCAAGGTTTCCAAGAGCTCCTTCTGATCCAGAACATCTGGCTTATCATTCATACCAGGTGCCGATGCCTTCACAAAGATATTGCCATTGGCAACCGCATCGATCGCCTGCTCAAAGACTGAAAATTCTTCCTTCTTATTCAAGAAGCCGGCAACTCCCATAGAAAGCAAGGCCCCGATTCTCTTCGAATCCTCGACCGCAGAAATAATCAAGATTCTCGTCTCAGGCTGCTCTTCAATCAAACGTTGAGCCAACTCTTGCCCAGAAATGCCCGGAAGACGTAAATCCAAAAATGCCAACTGAGGCTTGTGATCGCGGCACAACTGATAGGCCTCTTCTCCCGTTGAAACCTCGCCTACGATTTCAAAACCAAATCGCTGACGGATAATTCGCACTAAAAAGTCGCGAAAGAGAGTTTCGTCTTCGGCTACTACTACTTTGATATTCTTATTCACAGGACTGTTTCGAATGATAATTTTCAGGAGGGTAGGCCAAACGTTGATCAATGATCTTAAAAGCTTAGCACATTTAATTTAGTGAATAAGCCATATATCAGTATATGTCTCTAACAAAGTCTTTTTTCGAAATTGTCCCGTTTTTAGAAACAATTCTCATTTACCCCCTTGAAACAGGCCATAATAGATCGATTACATCGTACAAACAAAACAACTACCTAGGAAAATAAGAATATTAATAAATACATAACCCCATCCAGTAAATAGGTACATACAACCAATAATAAGCAACACGCTAAATTCTAAAAAGATAACCAGAGCAAAAACCCACCATTTCCCCTAATAAAAGCCCCCCAGCTGAAGTGGACCCCGAAAACTGGACAGGTGGCTTAGTTGGATAGATAACCGACA
>CAWVWU010000013.1:0-34209 GCA_963933925.1 uncultured Puniceicoccaceae bacterium | reverse complement strand
TCTAGATTAATCCCTTCTTCATCCTGTTCAATCCGAGCATAAGGTTGCTCCAATCTAATGCTATCCACGACAATGAGCTCTGGAGTATAATTTATTCCATCCACACTGAACTTACTCCACCGAGCCAGAGGAACATCGTTTCCACTTTCCAATAGTTCAAACTCATCCAAACTCACCGAATTCGTGGCGATCGCTCTCCCTTCCCGATAGGAAAACGCCCCCTCCGACCCCAACAGCCCACCACTTAAAGTAACGTGTGCGAACTGATCCACATAAGGTTGGAAGCGAGTCAAATCGAGGCCTTTCAAACTATAATTCCCTTCAAAAGATTTCGTTGGAATATTCCCAGAAACCTCAGCAACAAATTGCCCCGTCCCGTTGATTCTCCCCGACAGTGTCGCTTCCATTTGTGTCGCGACATCACTAATTGACAACGAACGAGCCTCACAACCGATCGAATCAATAGACACACTCAACTGATTAGATGATTCTAAACTCCGATCTATAAGAGCAATCTTACCATCGAGCAATACGAACGAGTCCATCAACACATCCCAATCTGTTCCCTCCACAACGACGGTATCACCTTCCTCTATATCAGAGGGCACACTTGCCGGGTCTGAAAGTAAGGGACCACTCGGCATCACGGGCTTGCCTTCTTCATTCAATATACCCTGAGCCTCGAACCCATTCAGGCGCACCGATCCGATTCGGACCGTCTGTTGCGCCAAATCAACCGACACTCCCGAAACCCCAAACGAATCCCAAGCAGCGAATGACTCCTTATTCCCGCTGTCAATCAAGCGGAAATCCTCCATACCCATACTCGTTTCATTTAGCAGGAATTGAAATTCTCCACTCTCCTCCTGAAGAAACGAATATGTCCCTGATACTTGAAAAATCGCCTGTAAGTCTACATTCACCAAAGTCTCCCAATACGGCCTTCCCTTCGACAAATCGAGACCTTGTACACTAAAAGCTCCCGCTGAAGAGAGAGGAACCAAACCGAGTGTCCCCTCCCAAGAAAGTGTCGTACTCTCGCCAATAGTAACATCAAACGAATAAGGAGCATCTCCATCTGCCTTGTTATGAACGTCGTGGGCAACAAAACTAACTGGCCCGATTTCCTCATGTACCGCCGTCGCCAAGGCCCGGTCTTCGAAATCCAATACAAAATTCGCAACTTCGACCTTTCCAACCCAAAAACCAATATCCGCCGAAACCTCATCTTCTACAACATCCGCATCCGATTCCGCTCCCGATATGAGTTTTTCGAAGTTCAAATGCCCCTCTTCCAATATCTTAACGAACGCATGCCCATCTATCAGAGCCAACTCCTTAAACGAAACCCTCAACGTCAGTAGCGTACTCATCTGAAAATTCGCACGCATCACGCCAGCTTGGAACAAGATCTCCTCTCTATCGTCCTCAACCGAAATACCTTCTACCGTCATGCTCACCGTAAAGGGATTAAAATCAATATCCTCGATTTCGATCTTACGCTCTAAACGGGCACTAACATCCCCTTCAACAACCCGCTCAACGACCAATGGCAAAACGATCGCCCCAAGCAACACATACAAAAGATACAGTCCGCATCCAATAATCGCAAATTTACCACCTTTTCCCGAACTCCAGATTCTTCCAATACTCATGTCTTTAGATGTTTAGACTGTTCAACTTACATCATTTATAGCTCCGCTCAGAACCATGACCATCCAAAACCCACATTTGTTAATATTTTGTTAACGAGAGACTGGATCGCGTCTTGAAAAAATCACATTGCTGATCCGAAGCGAAAACGAGGCAGCCCCCTTCGAAAGGCACAATCGACACTTCAAATTACCGATTGCCTTATGGCGGCCAAGACAATGATAGTTTCCACATTATGAACTTTTCATTCGCATCCGCAGGCCAGGTCAAATTTGGAAACGGGGTTTCATCTAAAATCGACGAATTGATACCGAATGATCTCAATCGCCTTTTTATCGTTACGGGCTCCTCACCACACCGCCATACGCGAATACTAGATCGCCTTCAACTCCGTGGGTTCGAAATTGAAGTTTTCTCGATTAAGAAAGAACCGGACATCGAAACGATCGACCAGGCGACAAGAAACGCTAGATTCTTCAAAACCGACGCTGTCATTGCAATTGGAGGGGGAAGCGTAATCGATGCAGGAAAGGCAATCGCTGCTCTTATAAAGAACAAGGGTCCATTATTAGACTATTTGGAAAACGTCGGCAAAGGCCAGCCGCTCACTAAAGCCGGAGTTCCCATGATGGCGATTCCAACCACTGCGGGCACTGGCAGCGAAGTCACTCAAAATAGCGTCATCAGTGTACCGGAATTCGAAACAAAAGTAAGCCTCCGCCACCCAACAATGATTCCATACTGGGCAGTCGTTGATCCAGAACTCACGTACGACCTCCCCCTTGAAATCGCCAGCTACACAGGAATGGATGCCCTCATTCAATGCATCGAAGCCTTTATCAGCATAAATGCAAATCCTCTTACCGACGGAATTGCATCCCAAGGCATCAAACTAGCGATCAGTTCGATTATTGCCGCCTGCGGACCCAATACAGTAAAATCTGCTAAAACAAACATGTGTGCAGCCAGCCTTTGCAGCGGTCTCGCTCTGGCAAATGCTAAACTCGGAGCAGTACACGGATTCGCCGGACCTATTGGAGGAATGATCGACGCACCCCATGGAGCAATATGCTCCTCTCTCCTCATCCCAGTATGGAAGGCAAACTACGCAGCCCTCAGCCAAAGGCTGCCACACAGTCCCCAACTCTTAAAAATGGACACCGTAGCACGCATAATAACAGGGAATCCTGAAGCAACGGGGAACTACGCATCAGCATCTTTCGAAAAACTATTAGCGGATCTGCCGATTAAATCCCTAGGGAAACTCGGATTCGGAAGCGAACAAATCGAAACCGCCGTCGAGAAAGCAGCAAATTCCAGTAGCATGAAAGGGAACTCCATCGTTCTCACCCAGCACGAGCTCAAAGATATTCTGGATGCAGCGATATAGAGATATTCCCTGTAACAACCTCTTTTAGCTACTCCTAGGAGAAAATCTGTTAACGAAGCTCTCCCAATCGACTCATTTAGAGGGTCATAAAATCGAATCAGGGAGAAAAGAAAGACTCCGATTACGCAAAAGAGGGGTAACAAGAAGCCCTTCCACTGCGTAATTCCATATGAATACGTATTTTTTTTGGAGATCCAAATCATTTTTTCGTATCCAAATTTAGCGTATTTTAGCTCAGCGTAAGCTCAACCTTTCTGCAATAGGACTCACCCCTTCCTATGGAGATCACTAATGTCTTCCATCCGAGCACACAGAGTGAACGCTTCGAATATTAAGTCTAATACCCTCCATTGGCTGAGTGTTTGGTCTCATTTTCAGAAATTACCCCTAGCCCAAAGACAACATAGACGGGCATTTTCGATACATTGAGACCCAATAAGAAGCACAAAGCCATGCCTGCTCGAATACAATCAAACACGCAAACACCTACACCACCTAGAAGATACCCATCTAACACACACCCATTAACCCCGTATACAATCTACAGACTTACCCACCAATAAATCCCGATAAACAAAGAACTTACCACGACCGCCAAAGTAAGGTATTAACCCCACCTATCCTATGAAAAACCAAGCTCACACAGGCGATAATACTCTAGAGTAATATCGAAGTGATCAAAGAGGGGTTTCAGGAAATACAGAGAGGTATACCCCACATCACATTAAGGGGGTAAAACCCCTAGGGCATATATTCAAGTGTCTTGATCATAAGGAACTTACGAAACGACACCTGACCAGTTCACAAATTCCTTACTCCCTTAAAAAACTACTCAAGGCCCCTCCCTCCGATGACGAATGCAAGGACATGCAATAACTCGATCGCCGGTCGCTCTTCAAAAGCAACCCACGAAAAAATGACCTGCTGTGGTTCTCATACTGCCACTGATGATTTCTAATCATCTCAAACAACAACAAGACTAACGTTACATAAAACATACTAACAAAATAAAACAATACTCGCAGGGCTTGCAGCCGTAGCAATCAGTTCAGTTTCATTTGGCGGAGCCAATGAATCTGCTAGCCTTAGTGCAACAATCGGAGCAGGCGCTCTAGAAATCGTTCCCGCTTCAGTAGCAGGAACCTACTCACCTACAAGTGGTGCTATTACTTCGACGGACTCTATTCAGTCAAACGCTGTAACATTCATTATCGATGGAATTACCATCAATGACCTTAATGGTGACGGCCTCGGTTGGACTCTAACTGCTTCTCCTGGAAATTTGACTAACGGTGCATCAACAATGACTGTTGGCACAACAACTGGATTCAATAATTTTTCAGACGTAGTTAACACATCTGCAGTAAATGCAAATGAAATCGACTTCACTGACACAGCAGGTGTTGCTGGTTACACACTGGATTACGACATCGCTTACACAGTTCCTGCATTCGCAGAAGCCGGTACCTACACTGGTTCGATCGCATACTCGATCGTAGCCAACTAAAGTAAATTTCTTGAATGGTACATTTTCAAAACACGCTGGTCTGCCTGATCGGTCTCGCCGTCGCTTCCTCCTCCCACGCAGGAACTGTGGAGGAAGTAGTATTCAGAGTTAGCAATAACTCCGAAGACTCGGTAATAGTTCCCGCATTGGTCAATGGTTCATACACGCTTACTAGTGGTGCAGTAAACGTAACCGAGACGGAACAGGCAGATACAGTGAGTTTCGAAAAAACCAACATCCTTGTGAAGGATCAAAAAAGAGACGATCTAGGCTGGAAACTAGTCCCGTCTTACAGTAACCAAAAAAACGATAATGAATCGGTCATTTTCGTTAATGCGGTAACTGAATCAATCATTCATAAGGATGTTGGGAGTACCCCATTTCAAGGTCAAAACAGTCTACTACACACCTTCGGGTTTGCGGTAACGAACCACACGATTGACTACGAATTATCCGGCCCGACTCCCTCTATTGTGGGAGCAGGATCCAAAACCGGATAGCCAGTATCCATCGTTTTCTCACAATGACGATATCTTCAATAAAAAGAAATCAAGCGAAAGTTCAAGAAGCCGAACGAGAAAACTCGGCTTCTTTGGCATTTCTCAATTCACCCGTAAGCAATGGCCTCGCCGAACACGATGCCTTCAACTCAAACGTAGCTCAGCTAAATCGACTACTTCGATTCTCTGCCGCTATCGTAATCGCTCTCACTGGAGGAACCTCTGCTCAATCAGGCATCTCAATTCAAGCCCCCAGTTCAGTTTCTCTTCCCTCTGTAGAAGTTTCACCCCACCCTGTACGAATTTCATCTACCGAGCAATCGATTATCCTAAACAACACAAGCCTCGAAACTGGATGGAGACTAGCAGGCGAAGTTTTTAAAGAAAGAGCCCAAGGCGACTTTTACGGAGACGACATCGCTGCTCGACTCATTTTTAAATCCGTTCGCTGGAAATCACTCGGGATAGGTTCTGCACAAGGAATCCGAGTTTCCTCCGATAAACGATCCGTCGAAGCCGACCCTGGCTACGGAATCGGTCAATTCGAAATCACATACGAAATCGAATACACCATACCAGCATTCCCCTATGCCGACAATTACCACGGCGTTACTGTATTTTCATTACAAAGTTAAAAGAAACACTCACCCACAACGAATCTCCCACAAGATGAAAAAAGCCCTAACCTATCTACTACTTTGCCTCCTTCCAAGTACCCTTCTTGGATTTAGCGTAAACCCGATGGTCATCAACCTCGACCCAACGTCACCTCGTGCACAGCAGATATACGTCCTCACGAACACAAGCGACGAAGACAAGCCGATCGACATTTCCGTCGCCAAGCCCCACCTTGACGAAAACAACATTGAAACGTTAAAAGACGGTGAAGGCGAAGATCTCTTTCTAATCATCCCGCAACAGCTTATACTACCAGCCAACTGAGACGTTCAGTAAAGGTATTCTACGTGGGAGATCCTCTAGAACAAGAAGATACCTATCGCATACTTTTCAAACAGGTGCCCGTCCCACTGGAGACTCCAGAAAATGCTGATACGACAGAAACCACTGTCGACATGAGGATTGTACTCGAATACCACACACGAGTATGGCTCACGCCCAAAGGCTTAAACCCCA
This sequence comes from uncultured Puniceicoccaceae bacterium, assembly GCA_963933925.1. Classification (GTDB taxonomy): domain Bacteria; phylum Verrucomicrobiota; class Verrucomicrobiia; order Opitutales; family Opitutaceae; genus JAKYXN01. Next base: position 28,025 of record CAWVWU010000013.1, on the reverse strand, counting down.
ACCTCGCTATTACAGAATTCTCACAGGGAGAGCGTGAAGTTTCCACCACAGATGAAACAGAAGAAGGCCTTCAAGAAAAGACTCCAACATTGGACTTCACCGTTGCCAATGACGGACACTGTCACGGCTATATTCGCCACCCAGAACTTCTCCTTCGCACGATTGACGGTAAATTCATTTCTCTCGACAAAGACCTCTTACGTCCAATTACCGGACAGATTGTCATGAAAGAAGAAAGCAAGAAATTCCGCCTTTCATGGAACGATTCACTCCCCCCGATCCACACGATCAAAAACCTGAGACTTAAGACGAAACAGCCGAAACGATGAAACTTCGCCAGCTATCCCTTACGCTGGCAGTCTTCACAATAATCTCGATCACCACTGGTCTCGCAAGAGCCCAATCAGAAAATCCCGACCTATTTTCCCTTCCCTTCGAACTTGAAATAAATGGCTCCCCACAAGGTGAAGTCATTGCCAGAACGACCCCAGCAATGGACGCCATCTGGATACAAGGTCTAAGCCTAAAGGAAAAACTAAGAGGGATCGCAGCTGAGGAGATCCAAAGCACAATAGAAGCGCTGCCCGACGGGTTCATCCCGATGGACGAATTCAGTGAGAGAAACATAGACCTTACTCTCAATCTGGAGCGCCTCGTCGTCGAAGTTCAAGTCCTCGAAAAGCAGAAGCAAGTCGAGCGAAAACAAGGAACCCTCTCGCTCGGCTACCAAAAGCCGAATATCAACTTCAAAAGTCATCTTTCAGAAGCTCGATTCAGCACCTACACCAACTTTAGTTGGCACAGCACCCATACGCGCGAAGACTTCTCGGGCATCAATTCAACCGACCATATTCTTAATATGGATCACGCGATTAACGTCGCAGGTTGGACCATTGAGGCCGAAAGTGTTTGGAGAAACAAACGAACGACGAACGAAGCTCCATGGAAGATCCAGGAGCTAAAACTGGTTAAAGATTTCGAAAGAAGCTTACTACGGCTATCCGCTGGAGATATTTCCACCCCAATTACTTCCTCACAACGCGGTTTCCAACTATTCGGATTTTCCCTCGCCAGAGAATTTGGAATTAAGCCCTACTCCATCTACACCCCCACCGGAACGGCAGACTTCGAATTAAGTGAAAATGCAGAAGTGCAAATATTCAAAAACGGAACCCAAGTTCGAATCCTTCAACTCGAGCCCGGCACCTGCAATATAGATGAATACAAACTCATTGCCGGACAGAATTCACTCGATCTCCGCATCATTGGCGAATCAGGATCGATGGAGCAAATCAACGTAACCGACTATGCCAACTATTCCTTACTAGGCAAAGGAGTAAAAACGTTCGGAGTTTCATTCGGTTGGAAAAAGGGATCACAAGACGATTTCGAAAACAAGACGATCTCCGACGCCTCCTGGTACGAACGTGCGATTGAGCCGAAACCTATCTTTTCAGGATACTACCGCCACGGAATTCGTAAGGACCTAACAGCAGATATCTCACTTCAAGGTGATTCCCAATGGCAAAGAGCCGGAGCCAATGCGAGCTGGGCCAGCAAACTAGGAAGCCTATTCGCCTCTGCATCCTATAACCGCGTCGAAGCTCGCCCCCATAGCGGGCACTACGAACTCAGCTGGGACAAAACAATCAAGCGCTTTCGAATTCGTGCAGAAGTATCATACTCCGACAAAGCCTTTAACCTAACGGATAAAAATCTAAGCCTCAGAGAGGATTCAACCGCACTCAATCATAACTTCAGCATATCCTACGCTTTCGAAAACGGTCTCGATGCCTCCCTCGGCGGATACTACCAAACTCGGCACGATAAGACGACTTCGTGGACAATCGATGGAAAATTAGGAAAACGGCTCGGCGACGTGCACGTCTCAGTAAATGCCCGCTACCAAAAACGCTCCCAAGAACGAGAGATCGGAGGCTACCTTTCCGTCACATGGAGCCCAACGCCTAAAATCCGTACCCGCACACGAGCAGGTTTCGGAAATTCAAGCTCAAGCCCAGGTTTTAGCACGAATATCAACTACAGCGTACGCCGTCCCAAAGACTACCTCTCTACTAGCGTGTCCTTTGAGAACAACGACGAAAAACAAAGCATTTTTGGCGACATCAGCTATCAAACCTCTCAATACGCACTCAACGTATCCCACAACCTACTCTACGCAGACGCACTCGACTACGAACCCTCTATCCAGCGGACCTCATTCGACGTACAAGTCGCCCTCGCTTTTGCCGACGGTGCATTCGGGACCACACGTCAAATCCGCGACAGTTTTGCTATCATAGAACAACACCCGATGTGGAAAGACGTAAAACTCGGCGTCAATCCAACACTCGGCGGTTACGAGCACACGGTAGGACCAGGATTCTTCAAACCGGTCATAACCTCCCTTAGTGCTTATCGAGAAAAGGCATCGGTCATCCAAGTTATAGGCAACGATAGGTTTCTCGAAGATAACGACTTCATATTCCACCCGTCCTACAAACGAGGAACTAAAGTCATAATCGGCACCGATTCCATATACACCCTTCGCAGCACCCTCTTGGACTCCTTCGGTGATCCACTATCCTATAAGGCCATCGTTCTCGAAAACGAAAAAGGAAGCACCATATCAACGTTCGCGAACAAAGCGGGGCGTTTCGTAGTATCTGGGTTGTCCAGTGGGACCTGGATCATTCGTTCGAATGGATTCTCCGAAACGGCAACGGTCCAGATCGAAGGAGAAGACACCATGATCTTCCAAAAGAGTATCAATATGATCGACGCCCACACCCAATAAGGTCGCCCTACCATCCTCATACTGGTCGATACTCAAATTACCCTGACAATTTCATAGACAGAGCTCCCTGAGCTACTTATGGCTAGTCGCCATTCATTGTAGTTAGCATGTCTCATCAACTCCACCCTAGTCTAGATTTCAAGAGCTTTAAAGACCTCGCCTCCCAAGGCAACGTCATCCCCGTCTATGCCGACCTCATGGCGGATCTTGAGACTCCCGTCACCGCGTACGCCAAGCTCAAATCGGACGGCCCCGCGTTCCTCCTAGAATCGATAGAAGGAGGCGAACGCCTTTCACGATACAGCTTTATAGCCTGTCGCCCACGCAAGGTGTTCACGAGTTATTGCGACAAGACACATATCGACGTTCCCGAGCAAGCCACTCAAACGATAGACACCCCCCAAGACCCGCTAACTCTAATCGAAGAAGAGTTAGCGAGCTACAAACCGGTCGAAATCCCAGGACTCCCTCCCTTTACAGGCGGTGCAGTCGGCTACGTTTCCTACGAGTATATTTCCAGAATCGAGCCAAGCGTAAAAGTCGCTGAACAAAACCTCCACGACACCCCGCTTAGTTATTACATGTTGGCAGACTCCATGGTCATTTTTGACCGGGCCAAGCAAACAATGCGCCTCTTGGTCAATTCCAGAATCGAGGCCCACAATTCCCTAGAAGCAGCCTACCAAGCCGCCTTATTCGAACTCGAACAACTCAAAACGAGACTCGAAGCCCCAACCACTCTCAAACCAGCTCCCCTCGATCTCCCAGCGAATATCGAGATCCCAGACGGGAATTTCACCAGAGAACGCTTCGAAACTATGGTCGAAGACTCCAAAGAGTACATTCGCTCAGGAGATATCATTCAAGTCGTCCTCAGCCAACGTTTCGAAAAAGAGTTCACCCAAAGCCCACTCGACCTCTACCGTGCCCTACGCACCGTCAACCCATCGCCATACATGTTTCTCCTCGAAACAGGCGATTTCGGCATCGTAGGAGCCTCTCCCGAAGTACACGTAAAGCTTACCGGCACCCGAGTAGAAATTCGCCCTATCGCCGGAACCCGCCATCGCGGAAAGACCGAAGAGGAAGACCTCGCCCTTGAAAAAGAACTTCTTGCCGACGAAAAGGAAAAAGCGGAACACCTCATGCTCGTCGACCTCGCACGCAACGACATCGGTCGCGTCTGCGAATACGGTTCCGTCAAGGTTCCCGACTACATGATCATCGAGCGTTACTCTCACGTCATGCATATAGTATCGCAGGTCGAAGGATCCATCGCTGAGGGTAAAACGGGCTTCGACCTCATGCGTGCCACATTCCCCGCAGGTACCGTCAGCGGAGCTCCCAAAGTCAGAGCCATGCAGATCATCTCCGAAAAAGAGAAGGAACAGCGCGGCTTCTACTCCGGAGCACTCGGCTACTACAGCTATAACGGAAACCTCGACTCATGCATCAATCTTCGCACTGCACTAGTTAAAGACGGAAAGGTCGTTATCCAATCTGGAGCGGGCATCGTTTCCGATTCCGTACCTGAACTCGAGTACCAGGAAACCATTTTTAAGGCCTCAGCCCTCTTTAAAGCCGTTAGCCTCGCCGAAGCCTTTAATGACTAGGTCTACGTGGCCAAGACGTCCCAAGAGAGCGTTTAGCGATTAAACGCTCTGCCCTCGAGCGAAAGTTTTTACATTGGAGAGACATGGGGCTATCCCCCTGCTAAAGCTCTCTAAAAAAACGCCCCTTTTTACAAAAAAAACGCCCTTATTTTGAGGGTTCAAAGAATACTCTCCACATCGATAACATCCCTCGTAGAATAACCTTGGTTTTAGAGGTTATGAGAGAGTCGAAAAGGCAGACATTTTCAGATCAATCGGACCGGTATCCCCCTCATTCTCAACATGCTATTGGCGTTGAATTTGGGCGAAAAAGTACCGATTCCGCTCCTGCTCGTCAAAAGACCTCGAAGGAAGCCCCACCTTCCAATAAACCTCAAGGGCTCTCCACAATAAAACTTTACCTACAAGAAATCGGAAAAGTCCCCCTACTGACCAAAGCCGACGAAATCGCACTCGCTAAATTTATTAAACAAGGCGACCGAGATGCCCGCGATACCATGATCAAAGCCAATCTTCGGCTTGTCGTGAAAATCGCCTACGATTACAAAGATTTTGGACTCCCTATTCTCGATCTTATCAGCGAAGGGAATATCGGACTGATAAAGGCAGTAGAACGCTTTGACCCTGAAAAAGGCGGCAAGCTCAGCACTTACGCGGCATGGTGGATCAAACAATCCATAAAACGTGCCCTCGCCAACCAGAGTAAAACCATACGCCTTCCAGTTCACCTTGTTGATAAAATCTCAAAAATTCGGCGTACCGCAACCCAGCTCACCGAAGAACTCGGAAGAGAACCGACCGACGAGGAAATTTCAGAAATACTCAAAATCCCCGCTTGTAAAGTAGCCCATTTAAAATCTGTCAGCGTTCGCCCGACCTCATTAAACGCCCCTGTTGGCGATAGCGAAGGTGCCTCCGAATTTGGAGATATCGTGGGAGACGAAAACGCCGCTTCCCCTTATCAAGAACTCAGCGACAAATCATTACAAAACGATCTTAAAGAAACAATTGGTACATTAGATCGCCGTGAAGCACAAATCATCAAGTTACGCTTCGGACTCGAAGGCTATAATCCGAAGACCCTCGAAGAAGTGGGACAACAGTTCAATATAACGCGAGAGCGGGTAAGACAGCTTCAAAACTCTGCACTCTCTCATATGAGAGAAATCATGCACGACAACGAACGCCAACGCAGCGTTGAAGAGCTCCACGAATCCAAACTGCAAAGAACGCGACGCAAAGTACTCAAAGAGTTCTACGAACACTCTCAATCGCACAGGCAAGAACTCTCCAGAATGAGTTCTTAGCTCACCCTCAAAAGAATCACCTATAAGGCTTTTCACAGAATCAGCCTAAACCGAATTAGGTAGGATTTCGTGCCTCTGGAGGCAAATCCCTAGGGCCAGTGCCTATTTCCCGTAAATAGGCTATTTTCCTGTTTAGAGAGCCTAAAAGACTGACGTGATACACAATGTAATCTCTCATTTTTGATCACTCATCTCTAAACAGCACCCACATTGAACAAGAAAATTCTAATCGTCAGAGGCGACGAGCGCCAAAGCAAAACCCTATCATTTCTCCTAGCAGGGACAGGGTTTCGCACTCGCTCGTTCACATGCGGAAAAAAAGCATTAGCAGCAGTTGGAAAGGGTAATTTCGATCTCGTCATCACAGATCGAAATGTCCCTGAAAACAAAGATGAGCTCTCATTTGTGGCAAAGCTTAAAGAGGCCATGCCAGACCTCCCCATCTTGCTCGTTACCGATAAAAAAGAACTCGAAGAAATAATATTCTCCATACGTACTGGGGTTACAGATATCATCGACGGTGGAGATGACTTAAAAACAGTTTTTCAAAAGACCCACAAATTCGTTTCAGAATGGGATCAAAGTGGATACGATGTCGGCGAAGAAGATCTCGCCGAAGTCGAAGAGGTTCTAAATGCTCTAAACCTTCAAAAATCGTCGAATAAAGCAGAAGACGAAAGCGACGCACAAAATTCGGAGCAGAAGGAAAAGCTATCAAGTCTAGAAGACGAAGTAAGTACCTTAAAATCAGAATACGCAGCTCTCGAGCAATCCAAAACAAAACTCCAAGACCTCCTCGCCGAATTCGAAAAGGAAGGGGCAGCCAATGGAGGAACCAGTGCCAAGACTCTACAACGCGAAGCGGAGATTGACCTGCGCGAAGCCAAAATGGCTGAAACAATGAATCGTTTCTCCAAGCAACGGGCAGAGTTTGAAGTAAAAATCTCTGAGCTTGAAGACCTCAAGTACCTCATCGACGAGCAACAAGCCAAGGGCTATGGCCCCAATGGCGACACGGCTCAATACGAGGAAGAACTTAAACAACTACGCCAAGACAAGGACCACAGTCTTCAGAAGTTCAACGAGAAGCGCCTCGAACTCGAAGCAAAAATCCATGACCTTTCTCGTGAACTCGAAGTATCCAAAAACAAGGGTCAATCCATCAATAAGATGGAAACACAAATCTTTGATCTTCGATCCGAACTTCAGGATACCAAGGAAAAAATTGCTGAAAAAGACTTCGTAATCAAACAACGCGACTCCCAACTGGAGAAGATTCAGGATGTAGAAGCGACCGCTCCACATCCAGAGGTAGAGGAAATCGAAGAAGCCAAACGCCTTTTTGAAATCGAAAAATTCAAATTGCAGGAAAAACTCGATCGCTTCGAAATGGATCGCAGAGACTTTGACCGCGACCATGAAAAGAATCGTCGCGAACTCCAAGTAGAACGCAAAGATGCCGAAATTTCTCTTCGAGAAATGCAGACACAAATCAAAGAAGATCAGCTCAATCTCCATGTAGAATCCGCGACATTCCAAGATGAACGCCGCCAATTCCAACAAGCCAAGCAGAACTTCCAAGAAGACATCCAAGATCTACAGCAGCGCCAATCAGAGCTCAAGAGCTACGAAGAAAAGCTCAAACAATACGAACAAGACATGGGTTCCTCCTCAAACTCTGCTCTCCCCGAATCGCCGGAAGCGATGAACGAAATGAGTGAGCTCAGAGAAATCCCAGCCAAATCGAATACGAACGAAGAGAATGCTTCTTCTCGTAGTGATTTAGGAATTAATGCCGAGCCCAAACAACAGCCTAAGGATCCCAACGAAGACAACAAAAAACCAGACACTTGGGGCAAGCCCCCCGAAGCCCAAAAAGGTGTTCGCGGCCCCCTTAGAATAGGTCGACGCTCTTCATTCTAAAGCACGCTATTCATATCAACTTTCTCAACGGCCTAACAGATCTAATCTGTTAGGTCGTTTTTGTGTAACAAACGATCCGAGATATCAGCCCATGGTAGCTCGAAGAGGCTTAGTCGGGTCCCTGATGGCCACTGCGACCAATGCCGAAGATCTACGAACGAAGCCCATAAATCAAAGAAAATCTAGAGACCATTTCATCGGAGCAAAATGCTCTTCTCAATCCTTCATGAGGCAAAGCCACATCACCCATTTGAGAACACCGCTAAATAGTCAATCACCCTCCATCGCCTAGATACCACAACGATTAGTCCAAGGCCAAATATTCACAATATGACGTCACAGTCCCACCGTCTTAATTGAAGCGGACCAATTACCGAAACCACAACTCCCTTTGAGACTTAAATGACACCCGAGGGAAATGAGTTCACCAACCAGTAGCCCTGATCCTAACAATCAATCTTTTGATCAATTCCCGAAGAGGATTTTAAGACAAATCCTTAAGCTCACTGGCGGCAACGCCTTGAGAGACATTCCTATTACTGGGAGAAACACCTTCATGATCAATATCGGCCGCATCAGGATCGAAGTCAGAGGACTCTTCACCCTCTTCTACACCCATCGTTTTGAACGCGTCACGATTCCGATCCCAGATTCCTAACTCCTCATTTCGAGCCATAACCTCTGCACTAAATAGCTCAGGTATCGAGCCGATTCCCTTCAATTCAAGCCGAGCCATACCATACCGTACAAGCATGCGATTGAGGCTCTCGCCATCTCCCGCACTCAGTTCAACGTACTGAAGATCGCCGACCTTTTTGTGTACGATCATTTTCAATCGCTTTCCGGCCGCAATATCCCTCAGGCGTTCACACGCATCCATTTCCGACCTAGGATCATCAGTTGGGTACCCAATTCCCGCAAGAATCGCACTAAACGTATTTGCCCCTTCACGAAGAAGAACACTCGTTCCATCGGGAAAGTCTAGAACCTCAACCACCGTAGAACGCTTTGTTTCCAGCGATTGCGTCGCAAAGAAAAAAACGGCAACGCCGAGGCCCAATAAGATTAGTAAAGAAAAAGTCATAAAGAGAAAAAGCAGACCCACAGGCCTACTCTATTAGCTTCGACATTGAGCCCTCCAAATTAAGGAATTCTCCCTAATTATCCTCCTTTTTCAGGAACTAAAATAGCATTGGAGAATTTTAAAACACCGCTCCATTTCCCCCTGATCAATAAATTCGTCAATTTTGTGTGCCTGAGCGATGTCTCCAGGCCCAAAGACCAAGGCCGCAACGCCAACGTCCTCGTAGGCTACTGCATTCGTCATATAGCCAACCTCCTGATAATCAGACACTTTCCCTGCCACACCAGAGGCGGCCGCCATCGCCTGAGAAAACCAATTATCAGCACCCGTGGTCAAAGCAGGACGCCCTAGAACAAGCTCGAACTCAGCCCCATCACAACCTTCAACAATTTCATGAACCTCCTGAGTCGCCGCATCCAACGTCTCACCCAAACCAATTCTCCGATCAATCTCGATAACACAACGGTCCGGAACGATATTAAAACCAATCCCTCCCTCAATTCTCCCGACATTCAACGTTCCACGCTCCATTTCACGTTTATCCAAGCCATCAAGACGTTCTGCTAACTCATTGAGTGCACCCACAATTTCCGACGCTTTGACAATCGCATTACTCCCCAATCGAGGAGTAGAGGCATGAGCCGCCTTCCCCTTAGTCGTAACGACGAAACGGCACGCTCCCTTGTGTGAAACCACCAAATGACTCCGAGTAGGCTCACCGGATATAGCAGCCACGACTCCCAAGTCCGCAAATAGCTTCGCCAATTCATACGCCCCCGATTGATTCGCCTCCTCATCAACTGTCGCAGCAAATATCAAACGTTTCTTCAACGTATCAGGGCATTTAGAAAAGTGAGTCAACACACCGAGAAAAACGGCAAGACTCGCCTTAGTATCACACGATCCTCTCCCATAGAATCGCCCATCCTCTTCCCTTAACTCAAATGGACTCCCCTCTTTCCAGCCGTCGATTCCAACCGTATCCATATGAGCCTCGATCAGAGTAGCCGGTAACTCCCTAGAACCGACCTCGACATACACATTTCTTCGTCCAGGTAGCACCTCTTGAATATTTGGCTCCAGACCCAAGGATCGAATATACGATACAACATAGGCCTCGACACCCGACTCCCCCACTCCTCCATAACTTGGATTAACACTGGGTATCGCCACAAGCTCACTCAACAACTGGATAAAATTCATAGCACGAACAATGGACCAAACACCCACCCTCGCCACACAATTTTGCATGATTATGCACCCACGCCTCCAACCCAATTAAATGAGAAGCGCCATCCTGCCGCTTTCCCTATCTCCTCTTTCATCCCCTAAACCACCCCAAGGCATCACCGATCAAATCCCTTCGTGCTCTTAGCGACCTTGAATGTTACCCCCACAACCCACTTTAAATAATCCGTGCCTATCCGCGTAAATCCGTTTATCCCACGACTGCGGTGATGGTTCCAAATAACCAATTCCACAATGTAAGCCCTCATTCTTTCGTGTACCTTCGTGCTCTTAGTGGGCAAAAGAAGCACAATCCATAATATCATTCCTGCCTAATTCCCAAAAACCAACCAATCACCAATTCGTATCCACAACGGAATAGCAACCAACGCCACGATCGTCGTCGCAACAACGATTCGAAACGCCACAATGGGCTGACCATTATAGTGCTTCGCAAGTGCGATCGGCATGATTCCCGCAGGCATCGCGGACTGAATAACAATGACCTTCTTTAGCTCATCCGACAGCGGCAGGTACATCGCTAGGACCAACATAATCACCGGGATAAGTCCAAGACGCAACAACACCGAACTCGCACTCGTCTTCCACTCAAAAATTCGATCCTTTCCGCTCAAAAACTCATTGAACGTCGCCCCGATAACAAGGAGCCCAATCGGAATAGCACACGCAGCAAAGCCATCGATCGTAACTAAGAAGAATTGAGGAATAATCTCAGTCCATTCAAGTTGGTTAATAATAACCGCTGCACTGAGTGCCACAACAGCTGGATTAAGCGCCTTTTTGAGGCCCTCTTTTGCCGAAGCTCCTGATAAATACGATACGCCGATCGTCCAAATCCCAAATTCTAGACCGACATTAAAAACGAACAGAATTGCCAACACCTCATTTCCATAAAGTCCCTCGGTCAATGGAATCGGAATGTACCCATAATTAAATACACCAATTGAAAAACAAAAGGTCCGTAATCCAGCTCCCTTGGTATACCCAACAATCCGAGCAAACAGCCACCCCACTAACATCCCCACCAAAAACAGCAAAAACCCTACCACCGGCGGTGCCCAAATATTGCTGCTATCGTTGAGGGATGATGCCGCCAAAACAGATCGAAAAATCAAGCATGGGTAGAACACCTTCACCACCAGCTTCAGCATACTCTCCTCAGCGGCCTCGCTAAAGAGCCCAATCCGACGCACCCCAAGACCGAGAGCGATCATCAAAAAAACAGGGGCTATTAGACCAAGGAGCTGCAAATATTCATCCATAAATTTCTAGTGCCTAGGACAAACCTATCGACGATCAGCTTGCGAGTGAAAACAAACAAACCACCCCGTATTTCACATCCAAAATTCAAAATTCTCTAGGTTGACAATCCTACCTGCTCATCGCTAATAATCGGTTCCATAAGTAAATATGGCTTGGCGTATTGATAAAAACATAATCAAAGGAGTGATCCACAGTCAGACTCCCGGTAAAGTAACCGGAGAAATTTGGCTCAAAGGAATAAACACACCCATACAGCTCAACCTTACGGGCAATCCCTACCGAGACCTCGCAGGATCTAGGCTCTACTTTAAAAATCCCAATCCGGTCGAAGGAGACTACTCGGGAATGGATCTCCTTCAAGATGGGGTTGTTGGAGACATGACAGCTTCAAAAAAGGTCAAGGTTCTCACAAACGAAGAAGAATACTTCGCCGATTACAAGGCAGTCGCCCCCAATTTTACTTGGAAGAACAGCATCTACCTCGAGTGGTTCAGTCGGTCAAACGGACGCGTGCTCATAGAAACCGTAGACTTCGATTGGAAAATCAGCCTGCCAAACTGGAGAATGTCCGAGGACGAAGAGTCCGAACAACGCATTAAAAACCAACAGGCGATGTTCAACTTCATGGACGAAATCAGCGACTCCATCGAAAAAGACGAGGACGACTTTGTCGGAGAAGGCGAAATGAACGAATTTCAATGGGAAGCCTATCTTCAGCAAAACGACGCCCGCAGTGATATGCTTCTCGAACTCTTCGAGAAATACGAAGACGACCCCAACTGCGAAAATCTAATCGCCGAAGCCATGGGCTGGAAAATTCTCGACGAAGAGGATGAGCTCGACGAAGAAGATGACATAGTCGACCTTGAGGAATTCGACTTCGAAGAAGATGAAATAGGTGACTACATTCCCAGTCACCCTATAATCATCTCGATGATGGATATCGCTTCCCGAATCTTCTACGAAGCAGAATCCAGAAGCCTCCTCAGCGACGATTCCAACAACCCATGGAATCAGCTACTCTGGCACAGCCAGATGACCGTGAGTAAACTCATTGCCGCCCTCGAGGAAGTCAGCGAAGGCATGAATCCGGAACCTGGCTTCGTCGTCGCAACGCTCAAACGTGCCCTACACCTCATCCACGTTACTATCGCCACCCTCGAAGCAGCCTATCATATCGAGAAAAAACGTCACATCTGGACTACTGAGATCCGTCGCGAACTCTTCGCCCTCCGAGAAACAATCTACGACCTCATGCAAACCTACCGCAAACAAGGCGAATAAACGGTAAAGCACATCTTTGCTTTACCCCTGACCAAGTTAGCGGAGAGCCACATCTGAGGATGTCAAAGGACACAGCACGCCACTCTTCAGCGGACTCGAAAAACTCCTAACCCCTACATCCCTCAAACCTGGAAACTAACGCCGCTCCCACCCAAAATGTGCAATTAACTTAATCACGTGATTAACTTCATTGCACATAAACCGTATTCGACTTTCGTCGGCGAACCACAGCTTCACTGCGTTCTTCGCATACAATCAAGGTTCTCGAGAATCGTAGAGAAGCCCGTCAAACGTCATCAGTTTAAGGCTGCATACCATGCCCCCCCTCCCCCGTCGATTCCTCAAATAAAACTCACTCCTCACCATCTCCCCCGCACGTATGATTCTAAAAAATAGAGCGTGTCTCTTCTTACCTCGCCGACAAAGCCCCGAAGACAGTCAATTTCGACACGCAGCTCTACTACGCCCCCATGGACACAGTAGCGGTCAGTTTTGATTCTAGCCATCCCACCGGATATATCTGTATTAGTGATTCGATACTAGACGTGCGAGATAACGGATACTTACACTTTTGAGTAACCCATCCGTGTTAATCCGCGTCCACTTGTCGCGGCGTAGTCTACTCAGCAGTTTCATAAAAGCCAAGCAAGACCTAACGCAATCTATTCGTGGTCATATACATACAACTATTTCGATCCCAAATCATAACATCACTTCAGATGAGCTTACGGTTGATGGATATATTAAGACAAAAAAACGAATACCAACATTAGCTTACACGACTGAAATCGAATAAAATTCGCGTTCATTCGCGGTTCCAATAAACTCAATTTGTTGAAACGTTTAGGTCGACGGAGCCGGATCCGTGGTTCCCCACAACACAGCCCACAATCCCTTCGTGCCCTCTGTGAACTTAGTGGGCAATAAAAACAACCAAGTTCCCATTACCGAGAACCTATCACCTAAAGGCCCCGTCTTAAACCTCTACCAACAAATCGTTAGCATAGATAAGCTTCACCAATTCAACATCTGGATAGTGACCACCCTTAAAATCGATGATTGTCCCCGCAAAACGCCCTTCTTCGATTAGGGCCAACGCGGCCAATAGATCGAGAATTGCACGGTGCCAGGCCGCTTCTAAAGACTTACCATTGTGAACGAGTTTAGCCTCATTACTATATCCACGCTTACCGGCAATCAGCACGTTCTTACTATTATAACCAAGATTACGTGTATCGGCAAATAACTTACCAATAGTGCTGATAAACATCTTCTGCTGTGCCGTCGCATTTGTTCGAGCCAGTGCTCCGTGATTAAACGACTTCTCATTCAACACAAATTGAATACGTTGCTTACCGATCGCATTACTAAATTCACGTGCACAATCGATAATCAAATCACTGCACCCCTTTTCAGCGGGCTTTACTGTAATAAACCCTCCATTCGGCGTCGCCAAAGACACTGTCTCCTTGACCGTAAAGTAACGAATAGGCCTATCCGTCTCAACGCGCCCCGCACTATTAAGTGCCTCTACCAAATCCTTACTGCCCTCTTCAAACAATGGCGGATCTCCAGAATTCATCTTAATCACGAGATCATCCACATCCATACCTGCTTTGAGAGCGATGATATGCTCAACCAAACGGGCGTAATTATGAGTCGACCCCGAGCGCAATACGATATTGCTCACCACTTCTCCGGTCGTCCAAACATTGCGAGCCGAACACTTAATGGGCTGAGAATCAGGCAAGTCAGTCCTATCAAACCACCACCCCGGCCGATCACTCGGTTCAAGGTTCAAAGTACGAATTTCCTTTTTAGAAAAGGTACCCGGAGCACTCACGCTTACCGGTTTAGCGATCGTTTTCGCAGTCTTAATTCGAGGGCCCGGCTCCTGGTCGCTCCAATCTTGGTCGACAGGAAGACGGTTGAATCGATCGTAACTCGCTTTCAAGTCATCGATATTGCCGTCTAGGATTGTTCCAAAGTCAAATGTGCTGGTCATTCAGTAATGCGTGTTAAGCCCTCATAGATCTAGAGCTTACCGCAACACTTCAAGCCCGTTCTCGCTAAATTCTCGAAGAAATTACCATCCGGTCCACTTCTGTGCGTCGTGGCATCGAACTTTGAGCACCGCGCTTTTCTACGGAAAGTGCAGCGGCGGCATTGGCAAACCGTACCGCATCCTTCATAGGACGCCCCGCACACAGTGCTACAGCCAATGCTCCGTTAAACGTATCCCCTGCCGCAGTCGTATCAACCACCAAGGCACGATTCGCCGAAATGCGCCCGGAAAACCCGTCGCACGAAAGATAACACCCCCGGCCTCCTAGCGTAATAATCACAGTACCTACGCCCTTTCCGTGTAACACATTAGCAGCCTGATTAGCCGACTCATCATCAACCACTCTTATTCCAGTCAACAAATGAGCCTCCGTTTCGTTGGGCGTCATCACATCAACCAACTCAAACACACCATCGGGTAACTGACACACGGGGGCTGGATTCAAAATAACGATCCCCGAACACGCCTTCATTTTCTTCATCGCCCAACGAGCACTTTCGAGAGGAGTCTCCAGCTGAAGCAAAAGAATGCCAGCACCTTCCAAATCCTTTTCAATCCCCGAAATTGCCTCAACTCCCAGCCTCTCATTTGCCCCTGAAGACACAGCGATCATATTCTCCCCTCGATCGTTGACCATCACCTGAGCGAGCCCAGTGAGTTTGTCGGAATCAATTCCAACTCCCTTAATATCAATGCCTTCTAGCTCCAGAGCGGCCATGGCCTCTCGACCATAAGCATCGTCACCCACTCGACCATAAAACACCACCTCGCCCTCCAAACGAGCCGCCGCGACCGCCTGATTTGCCCCCTTGCCTCCTCGCAAAACATGATGATCGATCCCCCGCGTCGTCTCACCTGATTTGGGAAACTCATGCACCTGAATCACCAAATCGGTGTTAATACTTCCTACCACTACGATCTTCGTCTGCACCGCCCGACAAGAATAATGAATGGCCGAATTCGCAATATCATTCCCTCTAAGTTAGAGTGAATGTCATGTCCAATTCAGTCATCTTCTTAAATAAATACAAATTAGTATTTGTAATCTCAAACTCAATGATTACAAGTAACGCTTTTAATGAATTAAATACAACTAATTCTTAATTAGATCTATTTGGAGCCTATTCCCATAAATTTCCCAATATCAAATAGTCGCGATATGATAGCATCGAAACCCAAGTATCCTGGTATACGCATTACCACGAATGGAAATCAACTCGTAGCCTCCTACACGGAAGCACGCATTACCGAAGCGGGGATCTATTATCCGATTACGCCTTCGACGGAAATGGGCGAGATGTACGAATTTGCTCGAGCCAAGGGTCAGCTCAACATCTTTGGACGCTCCACCACCGCGATCGAGTGCGAAGGCGAACACGCCGCCCAAGGGGGCGCCATCGCCACCTCCATTACCGGCAAGCGAACGGTCAATTTCACCTCCGGCCAAGGGATCGTCTACGGTATCGAGCAATACTACCATGCTCCAGGCAAGCTCTCGACAATGGTACTCCAAGTCGCCGCTCGTGCCCTCACCAAGCACGCCCTCAATGTCCATTGCGGGCACGACGACATTTACGCTGCCCTCGATGTAGGCTGGATCATGCTTTTCGCCAAGGACGCTCAACAAGCGGCCGACCAAGCGGTAATCCTCCGCAAGGTAACCGAAAAAGCCCTCACTCCTGGTATGAATATCCAGGACGGCTTCCTCACCTCTCACCTCGAACGCACTTTCCTCAAGCACGAGTCCGAACTCCTGCGTGAATACCTCGGAGCTCCCGAAGATATCGTCGACTGCCCCACCGAAGCTCAGCGCGTCCTCTTCGGCCCAACACGCCGTCGTATCCCGAAAACGATCGATCTCACAAACCCTGCCTTGGTCGGCCCCGTCCAAAACCAAGAGCACTACATGAATGGCGTCGCCGCACGCCGTAACCATTTCGTAGAGCCGATCCTCGACTTCCTCGAAGATGCGTGGAACGAGTTCGGTGCTCTCACCGGCCGCTACTACGGCATCCTCACCGAGTATAATACCGAAGACGCAGACACAGTATTCGTCTCCCTTGGATCAGCTGCCGAAAACATCGACGCCGCCGTCGACCACATTCAAGACACCCGTGGCGAAAAGGTCGGTAGCATCCACATCAACGTCATCCGCCCCTTCCCAGAAGCGGCCATCGTCGAAGCCCTCGCTGGCAAAAAGAACATCATCGTTCTCGAACGTACCGACGAGCCAATGGCAGGGGACAATCCCCTCGCTCGCGACGTACGCACCGCCCTCACCAAGGCCCTCGCCAACCACAGCGAAAAAGCCTACGCCGGCCTCCCGACCATTTCACCCGACCAGATGCCACGCATCTATTCCGGCATCTACGGCCTCGGCTCCCGCGATTTCCGCCCAGAAGACATCCTCGGTGCCTACGAATACACACAAGGCAAAATTAAACGCCAAGACGGTCTCGGCAAAGAAGACGGCGAGTCCTTCTTCACCTTGGGTATCCATCACCCCTACGCCGTCCGCTCAGCGGAAACCCCGTCACTTCTCCCAGAAAAAGCGATCGCAGTCCGCCTCCATTCCATTGGCGGTTGGGGCATGATCACAACAGGTAAAAATCTCGCTGAAATCATCGGCGAACTCGGAACCTTCGTCGCCGAACGCGATGATATCCGAGATGAAGACGGCAACCCCAAGGAAGTCGTACACGTCTCGGCAAATCCAAAATACGGATCCGAGAAAAAGGGCTCCCCAACATCCTACTTCCTTACCGCCGCCCCAGAACGTGTTCGCGTCAACTGCGACCTAAAGCACGTCAACGTCGTACTCTGTTGCGATCCCAAGGCATTCACTCACATCAACCCAATCGAAGGCCTCGTCGAAGGCGGTGCATTCGTATGGGAGTCTAGCGAGTCCCCAGAAAAAGCATGGACGCGCATTCCTCGCCAATACCGCGAAGAAATCATCCAAAAGAAGATCCGCGTCTACATTCTCCCTGGATTCGAAATCGCCAAAAAGGCTACCAATCGTCCGGAGCTACAACTCCGCATGCAAGGCAACTCGTTCCTCGGTGCCTTCTTCAAGGTTTCCCCATTCCTCGAGCATTTCGAAATTTCCGAAGAACATTTCCGCAACGCGGTTCATGAGCAATACGACAAGAAATTCGGCAAGTTCGGAAAAGCCGTCGTAGAATCCAATATGGAAGTAATGATCCAAGGCGGAGTTCTCATCCAAGAAGTCGCCCACGGCGAAGTCGGGGCAGAAGACACCTCCTCCATGCGTGGTCAAGCTCTCCTCCCCACCAATTCCGATTGCGGCGGATGCTGCGGCACAACTCCTAGCGTAGATCAACCCGACGGGCTTCCAATGTACAAGTTGGAAACCTTCGACAACGAATACCGTGCCGGCCTCGGTTTCGACCAACCCTCCACCCCCCTCTCAGCAGTCGGTGTCATGGCCTCCGCAACCGGTGCCACCTCATCAAAATACGGATCCCGTCGCGAAACACCAAAATACTTCGCCGAAAACTGTACCCAATGTATGGAGTGTATCACCTCCTGCCCGGATACAGCTCTACCGAATACTGCACAGGATCTCCAAACAATCCTCAAAACCGCCGTCAACAATTACGTGACGGACGAGGCCCAACGCACTCTCATCCTCGAAGCGGTTCCCGATATCGACCAAGCGATTCGCGACACGATGATGTCCAACGCCAAGAAGAAGGAAGGCCAAAACGTCCGCGAATTGGTCATGGAGCTCGTCGCAAAAAACGAAGCGGTCTCAGCCGATTCCGCCACGCAACTCGACGACATTCTAAAAATCCTCCCCCTCGCCTACCTCAAAGTTCCTGCGGTCTTCATGTCCCTCGAACGAAAAGAAAAAGGCATGGGCGGCATCTTCTCCATCTTCGTATCCGATCTCTGTAAAGGATGTGGCCTCTGCGTCGAAGAATGTGGCGACCACGATGCCCTCCGAATGGTCGAGGATACCGAAGAATATAACGCCGAAATCCTCTCAGCGACGAGCTTCCTAAAACTCCTCCCTGATACCGACCAGAAATTCCTCGGTCTCTACAAGGACGATACTCCAGAAGAGTCGCGCCCCGCCGCATGGAGAAACCACTTGATGGTCAACCGCAACTACGACGCCCTCACCTCCGGAGACGGAGCCTGTGCCGGTTGTGGCGAAAAGCCAGTCCTCCACTCGGTAGCCTCCGTTACCGAAGCCTACATGCGCCCGATCTATCACAAGAAGGCCGACCGCATAAGAGCCAAGGTCGCAGAGCTCCGCGAAAACGGACTCGTTTTCCTCGAAAAGATGGCTGCATCCGACAAAAAGTCGCACACCCTCTGGATACGCTCTATCGCCCACATCATCATGGGTCTCGGTGGTGATTCCACAAAAGACACCGACGCTCGCCTCGCCGCTCACGGAGAAATCTCCGACGCGGAAGCGATCGACGCCCTCTGTGTCGTTCTCGAAAGAGAAGCCTTCAACCATAAGGATCTTCAAGCGATCGACGGTCGCCTCGCCAACGGAATGTCCGTCATGGCCATGGGTGCTCATACCGGATGTAACTCCGTTTACGGATCCACCCCTCCAAACAATCCACACCCGTACCCATGGCTCAACTCCCTCTTCCAAGACGGAGCCACCATCTCATGGATGATGGGCGAAAGCTTCATGGTAGATAACGCTCGCCGTTCTATCATTCCAGAACGCCTCGTCGACCTCCTTGTCAACAACGACACCGTCGACGACTCAATCTACTTCGAATACACCCACTTCACGGATGCTTCGATGACCGATCAGGAAATCAAAGAACTCCCCAAGATCTGGTGTATCGGCGGAGACGGTGCCATGGGCGACATCGGGTACCAAAACGTATCCAAGGTCATCCTCCAGAATCGTCCAAACGTGAACATGCTCATGCTCGACACGCAGGTCTATTCGAATACAGGCGGACAAAACTCTGACCACAGCCCTATGACAGGCGGATTCGACATGAACCAAGCAGGGGCCGCCAGCCAAGGAAAACTCTCCGAAATGAAGAACATCGGAGAAAGCTTCATGAACGGCCACGGCTCACCCTACGTCGCTCAAGTCTCAATGGCCGATTCTGCCAAGCTGTTCAATAGCCTCCTCGAAGGTCTCCGCTACCGCGGCACATCCTTCTTCCAAAGCTATACCACTTGCCAACCCGAGCACGGTGTTGCCGACAATATGGCAACCAACCAAGCGACCCTAGCCCGCGAAAGCCGCTGCCTCCCTGAGTTTGTATTCAACCCACAACTCGGCGAATCCTACCAAGAAGCTCTCAGCCTCAAAGGTAACAAACACCCCGACCGTGACTGGTGGCAGGCCAAGTACAGTGAGACCAAGGAAACTTACTGCTACACCATCGCACACTGGACCGCGACCGAAGCCCGCTTCCGCCAGCACATCAAAAAAGCCTCCGCTGAAGAGGTCGAAAAGATGGAGCACCTCGAGCACGTCCTCCTACGCGTCAACCAACAAGACATCGTAAATCGCCGTTACCTCGATCCTCAAGGCCGTGCCTACATCCCCGACTTCGGCACCTACATCCTCTACGATGCCGGTAACGGAAAGCACATCCCCATGAAGCTCTCCCGCCAAATGGTGCTCTTCAACGTCGAACGCCGTAAAGCGTGGCGCATGCTCCAAAGCAGAGCAGGCGTAACCAACAAAGACTACGAAGCCCAGAAAGTCCTCTTAGCCAAAGTCGACAAAGGCGAAATATCCATCGAAGACCTCAAGGCCAATGGCCCAGCCCTCCTAGTCGAAGCCTAAAAACAGCCCACAGTCTAAAAAATCTCAAAGCTCCGCCGGCATCAGCCCGCGGAGCTTTTTGTTATCCCCTCACCCAACCTTAAAGTAGAAGCGGTCAAGGATCCTGAGCCCGTCGAAGGGCTTCCAGTCGCTTTCCTTCGAGTAATGCTCGAACCCTGCATAGCCCCCGCTCGCGGGGGCGAAGCACGGGCCCTCCCCTGCTTCATCCCCAAATCAACAATTTTCAATCTTCAATTCCCAACCAAATCCTTTGCGATCTCCGCGTCCTCGAATCCGCTTGCGGATGGGCGGTTAAAACAAAACACACTCACCCCTTCGTAAAACCACGTACCCACTCTTCCAAGCACAACCCAATCTTCAATTTTCAATTCACAATCTTCAATCTTCAATCACGCGAAGCGTGTCCCCCTAATACCCCAAAGTAGATATTATACCTAAGTTTACCCTCGCACAACATACTGTATTTACCTACTACATTGGGCATGTTCATCTACCCCAATGCTTAAGCGACGCCTCCAACAACTCGTCGACGATCCAAGCAAAGGCCCAGGACGCCTATTCGGTTGGTTTATCCAGCTTACGATCATCGTATCGATTCTCAATTATAATATGCTCCATAGAGTTCGTTCTACGACTCGCCTTTTCCAAGAAAGGATTTCGCTACGCCTTCACCTTCTTCGGAATAATCGACCTCCTCGCGATCATGCCCTTCTATCTCGCTCTAGAAACAATCATAAAGACACGAATACGCCCTCCTTTATATAGACAAGGATATGATAATTTAGAGCAGTGCCTGACATAACCCCGCAACCGCAGTAAAACCTAACGCATCCAGAAAACTATTATGTGGAATGACATAGAAACTACCGACGATCTACTGAACTACTCTATTATAGCAAAAACAGCTGCTCAATTAATAAAGGACTCGAACTCTGCTCCCCTATCAATCGGTGTTTCAGGAAATTGGGGAACAGGTAAGTCGTCCCTTGTTAAGATGATCGGCAAGACCCTCAAGGAAGATGACTCTGAAGGCGAACGTTTCGTATTTTTGGAATTCAATGCTTGGCTCTACCAAGGATACGACGACGCCAAATTGGCTCTACTTCAATCAGTTTCTGATTGTCTTTCTACGGAAGCAGAAAAAAGAGAATCAGGAATCGAAAAGGCCAAGAATTTCGCACAGAGAATAAGCTGGTTAAAAGTCGGGAAACTACTAGCTCCAATTGCTACTGGAGCAGTAATTGGCGGAACAATTGCCGGGCCGTTAGGCGCCGTGCTCGGGGCCGCAAACGGACTTATACAGAAAGGTGATTCCGCGACCGATGATGACTATAATAAGGTTGCCAAAGCATGCACTGACCTCGGCCCGAATATCTCCGGTCTTTTGGGAGAAAAGGGAGGTACATCTCTCCCTAAAGAAATTGATGGAGTTAGAAGGGCATTTGAAGACGTCCTTGATGAAATGAATATAACATTGGTCGTGCTGGTTGATGACCTCGATCGCTGCCTGCCGGACACAGCGATTTCGACACTAGAAGCCATGAGGCTTCTTCTATTTTTGCCACGGACAGCTTTCATTATCGCAGCCGACGAAGAGATGATTCGTCATGCAGTCCGTCATCACTTTGGCGGCATTGAAATAAGCGATGATCTAGTCACTAGTTACTTCGATAAACTCATCCAAATTCCACTACGTGTACCGAGACTCGGTCATGCAGAAGTTAAAGGCTACCTAATTCTTCTATTCGGCGAACTTGAAGTAAAACGGAAAAACTTAAGCGAAGAGGACTATATCAAAGCCAAAGATTTGATCCTTGCGTCAGTTAAAGAATCGTGGGGTTCCGGCCTAACTAGAACTCTGATGAAGGAGGCATTCAAAGAATCATCAACAATGGATCCGCTAATAAATCTTGCTGATCAGATTGCAGGCATTCTGACCACAGCTAAACAAATAGCTGGTAATCCAAGGTTGATTAAACGCTTTTTGAATGACCTCAATATACGAAAGACTATTGCCGAGGCTGAAGGCATGACGCTTGCATATGAAGCACTAATGAAGCTACAGCTCTTCGAACGTTGTGCTCCACCCGCCGCCTTTGAATATTTGGTTACGGAGGCCGGAAAGAGCGAAGACGGAAAACCTGAGTTTTTAGCGAAAATCGAGTCTTCTCTCGCAGACGGGGAAGACTACAAGGAACCTACTGAAAGTTGGAAAGATCCCTTCATCGAGCCTTGGATGAGAATAAACCCTCCACTCAGCGAACTGGACCTACGTCCTATTCTCAACCTTAGCCGAACCCAAGTGAGTGCTACAGTGAGTTATGACAAGCTTAGTTCACAGGCATTAGAAATTCTCGATGCTATATCTGCTAGTAGCAAAATTGAAACAATCCTTGTTGATGAACTAAAAAAATTGGGAGAAACAGAATCGGAACAAATACTAGTCAGACTGACTAGAAAGGCTCGCTCTGAACAGATTTCAAAGCAGTCAATTCTAAGAGCTATGAACGTGACAGAAGCCTATCCAGAATTAGCTGGATCGGTATTAAATCTCTTGTCGGAAATTCCACCAAAGCAAAGAAAGGCTTCTTTGATCCCTAGATTAAAGAATAAGCCATGGGCAGCCTCGTTACTCAAGAATTGGAGTGAGGACGAAAACTCGCCCAACCCCGTTAGGTCAGCAATCAACACAAATTAACAATGGGAACTTCAGAAGCAAGCAAAGGACCAAACCCAGGAGTTTCATTCGATCCTCCCTGGCTTAATGACGAAGGCGGATTTGAACCTACCGATCTGCCCCCCCCAGCTGAATCAAACAATAACGGAGAAGCAATTTCAGGAGAGGATCCTTTGCTCGCTCCACCCGCTCGCTTCCGGAACGCACGTACTTGGATTGGGAAATACGCCCGTGAGAGTTCTGGACGTACCGGCTTTCAGAAAGCCGCTGGTCACTATTCAAAGACTGGTATGGGGGGATCAGGGAAGCTCGCCAATAGAATGCGCTATTCAACAGCAACTGGTGCTCGACTAGCCCAATTCCTAGGATCAACGGCTTCACAAAATGACTCGACCGTAAATACATGGGTAAACGATATTGTAGAACGTGGACTCAGTGGTCAGACACTCATTGACGCGATTATCCAACAAGTCGCTCCGAGTAGCGGGAGCAGAGATGAAGAGTCGTGTGCCGATTCAATGGCGGAAGCACTCGGCGAATTTCTAGAAAACCATGAAAACGAGAATCTTCTAGAACTTGATACTGGCGAAATTCGGGAAATAACAGAGAGCTTTATAGCAAATGAAGCATGCAATCGCATGACAAATGATATAGGCCAAATTTTTGAAAGAGAAAACGTTTCACTCAAAGAGTCTCTCTCTCTTCTCACAGAAATGAGGGAGTTTCTACGAGAGGATCTATCTGTTCAGATCGAAAGTCTTTGGAAAGTGACTGCTAATCCGACGCAACCCCAACTCGACCAAATTCTGAGATCCTCAATTGAGAGGACTTTCAGAGTATATGAAGGAGAATTATGACAAATTATATATGCTGCCCTCAAGAATCTATTCCGAAAACTCGCGAGCAAGGAAACGAATACATATCACTCTACAGTTCAAGGTCTTCAGTTGATTTTGAGGTTGGAGATGTAGCTCTAAAATTAGAGGAGGATGTACGACGATCAGGTATACAAGCATCTGTTGAAGCTTGGGATTTTTGTTCGATTGCAATGGCTGTTGCAGCGATTGACGAATCTGCTCTACGAAAGAAAACAGCGGATGGATGGACCAGAGTACTGAAGGCTGAAATCCAGCTATCTGAACCTCTCATTTGGCAAAATCAAATCCCAAGTATTGAACAAACCCTGAGGTTTTTGACCGGAGATTTCTGGAATATTTCACTGGTAAGCGGCGGCAAACCGCCACCCTCTCCCCAAGTAGTTAAAAAATTTAACGCTGACTGCGTTTCCCTTTTATCTGGTGGCGTTGACAGCCTAGCAGGTGCTATTGACCTTTGTAAATCAGGCATGAATCCAATTCTTGTTTCAAAAGTAGTGAGGGGCGACAAAGACATTCAGAATGAAATAGCAAGTCGCCTTGGAATAACCGAAAATCACGTACAGTGGCGCTTCAACTGTCGATCCACGTCAAAAAAAGAAGACTCTACAAGGGCACGTTCACTAGTCTTTTTTGCATACGCGGCGCTCGTTGCATCATCGCTCAGTGAAGCTGGACCGACAGATAACAAAATTAAAGTTTATGTACCAGAGAACGGCCTCATTACATTAAATCTTCCATTAACACCTCTACGTATTGGAACTTTAAGCACCAAAACAACCCACCCAACTTACCTTAAAGGACTCCAGAGAATCTGGGACGCTGTTGGAATTCGGGCTGATCTCACTTCACCTTTTGAATATCGATTTAGAACAAAAGGAGAAATACTAGATGGTTGTCTCGATAAGGACTTACTTGTCGAGTTAGTTGGAAAAGCCACGAGCTGTGGGCGATACGGAGTCTTTAGCAATTCCCACTGTGGTAGGTGTGTCCCTTGTCTAGTTCGTCGTAGCGCATTTCTAAAAGCAGGCCTAACTGACTCAACTCTTGAATCAACCTACAAAGGCAGGACAGGTCAATATGTCTATCCAGACATTGCTGCAGCCGCCAAAGATAAAACCTCCAGCGATATTCGAGCTGCTGGGCGTGCCTGTCTGCAAATACAAGAGTATGGTATCGAAAAGTTCATAGGGGGTGGTCTATCATTCTGCTCACCTGAGGATCGAAACAACTACGTTGGCGTAGTCGAACGAGGTCTCGAAGAATTGCGAGTACTACTGGAAGAGCACCACGTTCTATGATTGATTTCCACACTCACTTGGATCTATATCCTAACGCCAGAACAGTAGCTCAAGAAGCTTCTAAGAAGAATAGCTTCACATTGGCTGTAACGACAAGTCCCAGAGCTTGGATCGCGACCACAAGAGTCCTTGGATCTCTACCGAATATCAAGATTGCACTAGGTCTTCATCCAGAGATTGTTGCTGAGAAAGCATCAGAACGTGATCTCCTTCTACAATCGGTTGCCAAAGCGGACTTTATCGGAGAAACAGGGTTGGATGGTTCGCCTCGTCACCGTACTGACTTTCAACTGCAGGTTTCGATTCTTGATAGCCTTTTACAGGAATGTGCAACTCAAGGTGGACGCATCATAAGTCTTCACAGCCGAAGAGCAGCAGATCAAGTTCTCGATCTTCTAGATAAGCACCCTGATGCAGGTACACCAGTCCTACATTGGTTTTCCGGCTCCAAGAAACAACTAGAAAGAGCCATTGATCGAGGCTGTTGGTTTAGCTTTGGTCCAGCCGGTTTAGCAACAAAATCCGGTCAAAAAACACTCGAAGAGATCCCATTGCATCGACTACTTCCAGAAAGCGATGGACCATTCGCTCAATACAAAGACGAACCAGTAATGCCCTGGCAAGCACACTCGATTATTTCAAACATATGTAAATCCAGAGGTCTCGAAAAAGATTTAGTAGAGAACCAATTCAAAACTAACCTTTCAGAGATTCTCAAAGGACACTCAAATGGGTACGACTCATTGACATAGGTAACACTTAACACAACGACATGGGGGCGGGGCTCGCTACGCTCGCGAAAGGAGTCAGGCGGCGCTTCGCTCGCAAAGGGTCCGCTCGCAAAGGGTCAAACCTTTCTTTTTGCGATTAACGACACACAAATCCATTTATAGAATACAATTCCAACTTACCCACATTTAAGAAGACTGCCCTACCAAACTGCTCCGATGTGACGCATCGAAGAAGACTAAAACAGCAAAAACTCCTCAAACACGCATATATTATTCGAATACAATAATCTAATGAACCTCGAGCTCACATTCGACTCCGACAGAAAATCAAACTGTTGACACAAATTAGATACACTCTAAAACAGGATCCACTCGTTCCAATTGGGGATCGAGGTTCAACTTACCAAGTCAACCATCAATGGAAACATTGTTGTGAGACCCTTGGCGAGGATGTTCAGAAGAGCATTGAAATGGACTTCATTGTTCATGGATATTGTCATTCGATCATTATACAGCATAAGGCTTACACGCGGTACTTGATGATTTTATCACCGAGTAATGATGTCGCTATTAATGCTCATCGGCAAACCGGGAAAAGGACAGTGGAATACCGTAACCCTCTTTTCTCGGTTCAGCCACCTCGCCAATGAAATCGATCAATCATACTATATTTAAAAAGAAAGGCTATATCCATTTCGACGAGCCGATCTCGCCCCAAAGGGCTTGGAGCATAGCGAGCAATCCCAAAACAGTAACAAGCTGGCCTTTTATGCCTTTCCTCCAGTGTCTTCTCGAAAACCGAAAGGTTATGAAAAACGCGAGTGGCCATTTAATAAAAAACACAAAGGAACGGCAAATCTGTTATTCCACTCATAAGGACGCGGCAATTTTTACATACTACTCGCACTTACTTACTGGACTCCATGAAAACCATTTAGAAGAACTAAAAATAGGCCATGTCTCCACCGCATTCCGCCCGTCTGGTGGAAAATGCAACATCAACCATGCTAAAGAGATATTTGACTTCATAAAGTCGATGGGGAATTGCACGGTACTGGCCTTTGACATCAAAGGTTTCTTCGACAATTTGGATCACAAGACTCTAAAATATCTTTGGGCAAAACTTCTTGGCGAGAGTTCGCTACCGGACGACCACTACGCTGTATTTAAAGCTGTGACTCGATACTCATTTGTAGAGCGAGAAAAGGCTTTAGAGGCACTTGGTGTTAGTAAAAACAAGCCGCGAGCTTTTCGCCGAAGGCGACTCTGTAATCCGGATGAATTCAGAAATAAAATTCAGAAAAAAAAGCTAATTAATAGAAACAAAGATCCATTTGGAATACCGCAAGGATCACCAATCAGTGCTGTATTATCAAATATTTATATGACTGATTTTGATTCTGAAATTAGCTTGGCAGTCGAAAAGACAGGAGGAATGTACCGGAGATACTGCGATGATATAATATGCGTCATTCGAACGGAACAAGCACCTGCCTTAAACAAGCTAGTTTTAAAAACAATTAGAACCCTTAAAATCGAGATTCAATCCGAGAAAACACTTATCCACAATTTTTCGTCAGATGGGAAAACGCTCCAATCGGATTCGCCCTTACAGTATCTAGGATTTCTTTTTGATGGAGAGCGTGTACTCCTTAGAAATGCAGGCCTCGGAAGGTACTACAGCAAAATGAGATCAGGCGTGAACCTCGCTGCACAAACGAAAAAGAAATGGGACAAAAAGCTGAACCGCCTGCCGGCCGAAAATCCAATTAGGAGGAAGAAACTTAATATTCTGTATAGTTATATTGGCCAACACAACTATCTCTCCTACGCCTACAGGGCTGCAAAAGAATTCGGTTCGGTACACATTAAAAAACAAGTACGAAAGCACTGGATAAAACTAAATCAAGAAATCGAAAAAAGAGATAAGTCTCCTTAAGACAGTACTCGCTTCGCTCGCGAAAGGGGTATGATCCGGGGACATCGGTAACAGTTAGGTAAGCGTCACACCAAGCACCGTGATTTGGAGCTCCGTGTCTAGTCATATGTGT
>CAWVWU010000012.1:0-34591 GCA_963933925.1 uncultured Puniceicoccaceae bacterium | reverse complement strand
TTGCAGGATGATGCGTCGTCGGAGTCGTTATCGGACGATGTTTGCATGATCGCAGTGCGTATTAAACAGCATCAGTAGTCCGTGGATACTTGATGGAATATGGCTCAAATTTGGTTTTGAGGTAGTTTGCATTTGCACCCAATTGCATTGAGTGACTAGTTTCCTGACCTTATGAAGCTTCGATCTACGTTCATCTTCGCCGTGTTGTCGGGAATCCTGTTATTTTCGAGTGGCTGTCAATCGGCCTATTATGGAACGATGGAACAGTTTGGCGTGCATAAACGTGATATTTTGGTGGATCGTGTCGAGGAAGCCAAAGAGGCTCAGGAAGAAGCTAAGGAACAGTTTTCGTCTGCATTCGATGAGTTCCTTGCGGTATCGGGTGTAGAGATGGGAGGCTTGAAGGAGGCCTATGACCGCCTTAACAATGAGTTCGAAAAGAGCGAAAAGCGTGCGGAGGCCGTATGGGATCGGATTGACGGTATAAGTGGTGTATCGAAGGCACTTTTTAAGGAGTGGGAGAGCGAGTTAGAGCAATACTCGAACCAAGACTTGCGGAGTGCGAGTGAGAGTCAGCTCCGAACGACGGAGCAGCTTTATGCGAAGCTGGAACTTTCGATGAGGACTGCGGCGTCTCAAATGGAACCGGTGCTCGACGCGTTTAGAGATCAGACTTTATTTTTGAAGCATAATTTGAATGCTCAAGCCGTGGCGGCATTAAATAAGACTTCGCTTGGTTTAAAAGACGAGGTAAGAGCTTTGATTGAACAGATGGAAGCGTCCATTTCCGAGGCCAACGCATTTATCGATACGATGCGTGTTGGGAATTAAGTAAGAAAAGCGTAGTTCTTGTGCAAGTTTAGCAGCAGGTGAAACGTTCGTGTTGAAATCTGCGTATCCTTCGCTTGTTAGGGCGTGTAGCAGCAGTGGAAGCACCTTTTTTTTGATCCTTCTAGAAATTTCTAAATCGTTAATTAAAATTGTTTAAGCAATGAAAGTTAAAGCAGTACTCGCAACGTTAGTTGTATTATTAGGGCTAGCCTGTGTCATTATGGGGCTCGCACTCGCAAAATTGATGCAGTTTGATGCGATGGCGGAATCAGGGATGAACTTCGAGATGCCCCCTCTCACGGTAACCAGTGCGGAGGTGAAACCGGATGTCTGGGGGAAGTCTTTGTTTGCGGTGGGGACGCTATCGCCCGCTCGCGGCGTTACCTTATCTTCGGAAGTTTCGGGAGTCGTGAAGGAGATCGCCTTCGAATCCGGACAGGAAGTAACAGGGGGAGAAATCCTGCTCTATTTGGATACCAGTTCGGAGGAGGCGAGCCGCAAGGCTGCTGAAGCTCGGGCAGCATTGGCTAAGCTAAAACTTGAACGCACTAAGGAACTTCGAAGTAAGCAAACGGTATCCGAGGCAGAACTTGATTCCGCCCAGGCTCAATATTTAGAGGCCGCGGCCCAGGTAGAGAGTATTGATGTGATGATTTCGAAGAAGCGTATCGTTGCTCCGTTTAGCGGCAGGGTTGGGATTCGCCAGGTGAATGCCGGGCAGTTTGTAAATGTCGGTTCGCCGATTGTTTCCTTGCAGTCGTTAGATCCGATCTACGCGGATTTTTCTCTTCCGCAGCAAATGGTGGCGGATATTGAAGTTGGCCTTGGCTTGGATGTTTCGGTGGATGCGTTTCCTGATCAGACGTTCACTGGCAGCTTGACCGCAATCAATTCTGAAATCGATGTGGCGACACGCACTCTCAAATTGAGAGGCACCTTGGACAATGGCGATGGACGGTTGAGATCGGGAATGTTTATTGGCGTGGATCTTAACTTGCCTGAGGAGGATGAGGTTATGGTGATTCCGGCGACGGCGATTCTCTATGCGTCATATGGGGATTCGGTGTTTGTGATCGAAGAGAAGGATGAGGGGTTAATTGCCACGCGTGCCTTGGTCGAGATCGGCGAATCGAAAGGGGACTTTGTTTCTATTCTGTCTGGTTTGGAGCCAGGGCAACGGGTTGTATCGTCCGGCGTATTTAAATTGAGGAATGGAGCGAGTGTGCAGATCGATAATACGATGGCTCCCGATGCTCAGATCGCTCCTAAACCCGAGGATTCCTAGGAAACCATTGCTGAGACCTTTGCTATGAAATCCTTTACAGAAATTTTTATTAGGCGACCGGTTATTGCGATCGTCGTGAATCTGGTCATCGTTATCGCGGGCCTTCAAGCGATCAAGAGCTTGAATGTGCGTCAGTATCCTCAGAGTGAGAATGCGGCGATTACGATTACTACGATCTATGTGGGAGCTGATGCTGAACTGGTGCGTGGCTTTATCACGACGCCGCTGGAGCGAGCAATCGCGGCCGCCGATGGGATCGACTATATTGAATCCGAGAGTAAGCAGAGTTTTTCTAAGATCACGGTAAGGCTTAAGCTCAACCATGATGGGACGAAGGCTCTTTCGGAGATCAGCTCGAAAGTGGATCAGGTGAGGGGGGATCTTCCGCCTTCTGCTGAGGTGCCGATTATAAATCTGGAATCGGCGGATAGTCAGTTCGCGTCGGCGTATTTGAGTTTTAGATCCGATATACTTAAGCAGAATGAGATAACGGATTATTTGCTACGGGTGGTGCAGCCCCGTTTGTCAACATTGGCTGGGGTTCAAAGGGCAGATATTTTGGGAGCTCGAACCTTTGCCGCTCGTATTTGGCTGAAGCCGGAACGCATGGCGGCGTTGAATATCAGTCCATCGCAGGTGCGCAATGCGGTAGGGGCGAACAATTTCTTGTCGGCTCCAGGGCGAACGAAAGGAGCTTTGCTGCAGGTTAATTTGGCCGCGAATACGGATCTCAGAACGATCGAAGAATTTCGCCAGCTCGTGATACGCAAGAGCGGCAATAGTTTTATACGTTTGGAGGATATCGCGGATGTGGTGCTCGGTTCGGAAAATTATGAAACCGAAGTGCGTTATTCTGGAGAGACGGCAACCTTTATGGGGATTTGGCCGCAGTCGAATGCGAACTCGATCGATGTTATCCAGTTGGTACGCGAGGAGATGGTGCAGATCCAGAAAGAGATGCCGGTCGGGATGCGCGGTGAAGTCTCCTATGACGCGACGGAATATATTAATAACGCAATTCATGAGGTCGTCACGACGCTCATTGAAACGCTGCTGATTGTAATCGTTGTCATCTTCTTGTTTATGGGGTCGCTCCGCTCGGTTTTGGTGCCGTTGATGGCGATTCCGATTTCGTTGATAGGGGCGGTCTTCTTGATGCAGATATTTGGGTTCTCGATCAACTTGCTGACGCTCCTTGCGGTTGTGTTGTCGGTGGGACTGGTGGTCGATGATGCGATCGTGGTTGTTGAAAACGTGGATCGAAATTTGCGACATGGTAAAAAGCCGATTGATGCGGCGATTCATGGCGTTAAAGAATTGGTCGGTCCGGTGATTGCGATGACAATTACCTTGGCTGCGGTATACGCTCCGATTGGGTTTCAAGGAGGATTGACAGGTTCGTTGTTTAGAGAGTTCGCTTTTACACTAACCGGTGCGGTTTTGATTTCAGGAGTTGTGGCGTTAACGCTTTCGCCTGTGATGTCGGCCTATCTCTTGAAGCCAAAGTTGAAAGAGGGCAGTTTGGCGGCTCGAATTAATCGAGGCTTCGCAAGGTTGCGGTCCGTGTATTCAAAGATGTTGGATGGTATTCTCGCGTATCGTCCGTTGGTTTATATCTGTTGGATTACATTATCATTACTGACGGTGCCGATGTTTATGTTTTCTCCTAGGGAATTGGCCCCCGCTGAGGATCAAGGTGTCATTTTTGGAATCGTGAACACGGCATCGAATTCGACGCTTGAGCCGACAAGTAAGGCTGCTGCGGCAATAAACGATGTGTTTATGAGTACCCCGGAAACGCAGTTTACCTTTCAGATAACGAATCCTAATTTTGGTTTTGGAGGTTTGGTTACGAAGCCGTGGGATGAACGAGATCGAAGTGTGTTTGAGATGCAGCCCGAGATTCAATCCAAAGTGAATCGTATTCCCAGTATTGAAACATTTCTTACGGTTCCGGCAGCGTTGCCCGGTGGAAGTAATTTTCCAGTTGAGATTGTTATCGCTAGTACGGCAGAAACTGAAGTGATTTTGGAGATTGCCCAACAGTTGGTCGGTAAGGCGATGGGTAGTGGGAAGTTTTTCTTTGCTATGGTTGATGTGAAAGTGGACCTTCCGGAAGCTGAAATCGTGATTGATCGGGAGCGTGTGGCGGATCTTGGAATGAGTTTGCGTGACATCGGAAATGATCTGTCTTCGATGTTGGGGGGGAGTTACGTCAATCGATTTAATATCGATGGACGTAGTTATAAAGTGATTCCGCAGATAAAGCGTGAAGATCGTTTGAATCCTGAGCAGTTGAAATCGATCTATGTGAGTGGCCCAGGTGGTGAACTCGTTACTTTGGGTTCCATTGCGACCATTGAGCGAAGTACGGCACCTCGTTCATTAAATCGATTTCAGCAGTTAAATTCGGTGAAGATTCAAGGGGTGATTCCAGCAGGGACATTAGATGATGCGTTATCCTTTATGGAAGACGAGGCAGCGAAGATTATGCCTGATGGGTACGTTGTCGATTATACCGGTGAGTCTCGCCAGCTCCGTTTAGAAGGTAACACCTTTTTGCCCGCTCTGGGATTGGCCTTTGTTTTGATTTTCTTGGTTTTGGCAGCTCAGTTTAATAGCTTCCGAGATCCGTTTATTATTTTGCTCGGCTCTGTTCCTTTGGCGATTTTTGGGGCGTTGATATTTACGTATATGAAGATGCTCAACCCGGAGGTTCCTTTCTTTTCGGATGGATGGACGACGACGTTAAATATCTATTCTCAGGTAGGGCTCGTAACTTTGGTTGGGCTTGTATCCAAAAATGGTATTTTGATTGTGGAGTTTGCGAATCATTTGCAACGTGAGGGAAAGTCGAAACTCGTTGCGATTCACGAGGCGGCGATAACGCGTTTGCGCCCTATCTTAATGACCAGTGTGGCAACTGTATTTGGGCATTTCCCACTTACGTTGGTCAGTGGTCCTGGAGCAGAAGCACGAAATAGCATTGGTCTTGTCTTGGTGGGTGGAATGGCAATTGGTACGCTCTTCACCCTCTTTATTGTTCCGGCAATTTATATGTTGATTGCGAAGGATCATTCGAAAGAAGAGAAGATGAATGAAGGTGAAGAAGAGTTTTTAGTGGAGGGAATTAAGTCATGAAGTCTATTAAACATTTTTTAGTGGGAGGGTTTGCCTGTATCGCTGCGAGTAGCACGATAATGGGAGATACATCTTCCTTTCCTATTCCTGACGAGTTGGATTTGAATACGGCGATCGAGTATGGATTGGAGCACAACTTTGAGATCCAAAAGGCCCAGCAGAGGATACGAGAGCAGGAGGGTTTGATTGTGGAAATTAAGTCTAACGTTCTTCCGAAGGTTTCGCTTGATGGGTCTTATGTGGAACTTGATTCAGGGCTTTCGGATCCGGATAGCATTTATGATGCTCGAACGAATTCGTGGAGTGTATCGTTGAATCTTAAGCAACCCTTATATTACGGAGGGGCGTACCTTTCGGCAAATAAAGCGGCCAAATTGAGCGAAGAAGCGGCGTTGTTAAATTTACAAGCGACAGTGGATGTGACGTTACTTGAGCTTGAGACGCGGTTCTACGATGCGATTTTGGCTCGTGACAAGATTGCGGTACAAGAGGAGAATGTTCGGCTTTTGGAAAAGCAAACAGAGGATGCTCGTAACCGTTTTGAAGTGGGAGATGTATCCAGTTTTGAGGTGCTTCGTTCAGAGGTGGAGTTGGCGAATGCTCAGCCCGCATTGATTCGTGCTCGTAACAATTTTCGTATTTCAGTGGAGGAACTGCGACAGAGCCTCGGATTTTCGGGAGGAACCGAGCAACACAAGGTGCCTGATTTTATTGGCGTTCTCGATTTTAAGCCTGTGGCTTATGAAATCGATGAAGCTTTGGAGCAAGCATTGACGCGGCGTCCAGACTTAGTTCGTCTAGAGCGTTTGGGAGAAGTTCGAAAGCAGGCCGTTAAGGTCGAGCGCGCGGGGCGGCGACCAAGGGTAGATCTCGTCGGTGGATACCAGTTTAATCGTTCCACGTCGGCGTCCAGCTCTTTTAGCGATTCTTTGGATGGGTGGACTGTGGGGCTTCAAAGTTCTTGGAACGTGTTTGATGGACGCCGTGCGACGGGAAGATTGATCCAAGCTCGTTCTATGGAAGAAATGGCGGAGCTCGATTACCGTTCTCAGGTATTGTCAGTAGAGGTAGAGGTGAGGCGTGCGTATTCGAATCTTCAGGAAGCTGAGGAACTTGCTGCTGCCTCGAGAAAGGTGAGTGAGCAGGCTGAAGAAGCTCTGCGTCTTGCAGAGGCTCGTTATGAATCTGGCGGGGTTACCCAATTGGATGTTCTGCAGGTTCGGGTATCTTTGACTCAGGCACGGACGAATCAGTTGGAGGCGTTCTACAGTTATAAGATTGCGGAGGCGTCGATGCGTAAGGCGATTGGACAGATCAGTGTGAGTGTGGATTAAATTCTTCAAGAAAGAGCTAACCGCTAAAGACGCTAAATGACGCGAAAGAATTGGGTGAATTTGGCTCGTGCCTGTTGTTTGGGGTTGAGAGGTTGAGTTGTTCAGGCACCCGAGGATGGGCGTAGGCCGCACTGCGGGCGAATAGGTTCTATTTGTACTCTACTAGTAGGAATTTTGTTGGAGCACTATCGAGCTTTTATCTGGTAATCTTTAGGTCTTTCTACTGGGGTTGTTGAATGCTGCCCAAAACCCTGCTTTTTGTTCTTTCGATTTTATGTGTTTCGGTTCTTCAGGCTGAGTCTGAGGTGAAGCTGATCTATCCAGTGGATGGGACCGATTATGAGGTTGTTGAGGTCCATAGTAGTCACGCAGATGTGCGAGCCGCGGATGGAGGGGAAAAGCGACTACTTCTTTTGACTGATGAGGCCGGCAATTTTCCATTGAGATTGGATGGGGAGTTCGATATTGATTTGGACTATGCGTGGCCGCTCACGAATTACGAAATCACTCGTTATTCTAAGTCGTATTCGAATTATTCTAAAATTGAGAATAGTTTTAATGTAAAAGTCAGTTTTCGCTTTATAGGGCAGCTTTACCCTTGGAATAGCGAAAAGCTGAAGTCTGGTATTATACTGGTTGGATGGGTTTCGGATAGTGGAATTGAGTTGATTGGAGTGGGGGCATCAACAGGGCGCTATAAAGCGAAAAGAAATCCGTCTTGTAGTTTTGTGCGATCAGTAAAGGGGGAGGGGATTTCAGGATTTCCCGTAGCATGGTTGTTGGTTGATAGAGCGTTAAGTAAGAGGGATAAGGTGAACCCTGTTGAAGGGGCGGCCTTGGGGTTAATGGATCGTACGTATTCCGCCAATAAAAGAGATAGCGAGGGAAATACTGCTCTGCATCTAGCCGCAATGAATGGTCATTCGACTCTCGTTAAAGATCTATCGAATCTTTGGAAGAAGAAGAGTTTTTTGGAGAATGCTGATGGTAGTACTGCTTTGTTGTGTGGAGCTAGGAATGGAAGAGTTGAAATAGTGGATAC
Source organism: uncultured Puniceicoccaceae bacterium (assembly GCA_963933925.1). Taxonomy (GTDB): domain Bacteria; phylum Verrucomicrobiota; class Verrucomicrobiia; order Opitutales; family Opitutaceae; genus JAKYXN01. The sequence goes on along the minus strand of CAWVWU010000012.1, from coordinate 26,958 downwards.
TCTTTCTTCGAGGAACTATAGCTTGAATAGGGTAAATGATTTGGGAAAGACAGCAATTAGTGTAGCTGCGAGGAATGGGCATATTGAAGTTGTTGATCGTTTGATTTATGATGGGGCGAAGTTTAAGGAGGATTCTGCAACAAGGGTTGGCTCGGTTGCTCTATATAACGCGATTAACGAAAAGCATGAGGAAATAGCGATTTCTCTACTAGAGAAAGGAGCCACAGTTAATTATAGGAAAAAGAGTGGAAAGCGTGGTATTGCGTTTAAGTGCTTTGTTGATGGCAATCCGCGATTGGGTTTTGCGTTGATGGATGAGTACAATATTAGGGACTTTAGGCGTAAGAACAATTTAAACGGATTTCATGCGATTGCTGGGTATGCTGATCCTCCATTGTTGGAGCAAATGTTGGCTCGAGGTATGGAAGTATCTCAAGTTTCAATTGATGGACTTTTGCCGATGGACTATGCTATATCCACAGGAAATGTACCGGCAATATGTTGGTTCGTTGAAAGGGGTGGAAATGTATCGATTGAAGGGAGAAAGAGAGATCCTGTTTCTTACGCTGTCGGTAATGGGCAGTTAGATTCTATTACCTGTTTGTTGAATTATGGATACGATGTGAATGTGGAACTTCAGCCGGGGGTGACGGCTATGATGAAGGCAATCTTTTTGGGGCATCGAGAAATCGCTGAAGCTCTATACGAAGCCGGAGGTGCATGGAGTCTGGAAAGTGAGGCGTGGGTAACGTATTGCCTTATTCGAGCGATTGAAACGGACTCGGTTGTATTGTTGAAGGCGGCAGGGGAGCAAGGTTACGCGTTGGACACACTTCTTTTCGGGGAGTGGTCGATCGCGACCGTCGCGAAGTTTTTCGGAGCAGACTCGATTATGGAAGCTTTTGCTTGGACTGCATCAGAGGAAGAGAGCGGATTGTTAGAGACTAAGGACTTAGATCTGCCGTTGACAAATCCGCTCAGAGACAAACTGCCTTATCCAAGTGAGTTAGCGAATCGATTTGGAAATAGAGACATTGAAGTGGTGTTGGGGGTTGATAAAAGTGGGATTGTTCGGTTATTCGATTTTAAGGAGGGAACTCCTAGTGCAATTTGTTCATTTTTGGTGGATGAATTTGAACGTTTAAACTTTGGAGAACCTGTCTCTGGTGGAATTCGGGTTTCGACGTATTTGTCTCACGTAATTTCTTTGCGAGCAAAGACTCTCGAGGAGATGGCATACGAGGTGGATGAGTTGGACGTGGTGCCTGGGATCGTGAGGCAGGTCGTACCCAAAATTCCCTTCTCCATGTATTCTAGCGGAATAAAAGGGGAGGTTCTATTGGAGTGGATTGTTGATCCACAGGGAAACAGTAAAGAAATACAGATTCTTGAAACGAGTCATCCCGCTTTTGCCTATCCAGCCTTCATAGCAATTCAGAAATCAAGGTTTTCTCCAGGAGAGAAAGATGGGAAAAAGGTACCCGCACGAGTTACGCAAAAAATTCTATTTAATAGGAAATAGCCGGTTAGATTCTAGATGTCTTCTTAATGGTGACTGTGTGTCTTTTTTTGAGTGTCGTTGCCTAGTCCTCCTTTAGAATCTTTGCCACTTCTTTGTTGAGGGAGTCGGACTTGGTGGCGAGGGTATTGAAGTTGCCTTAGTTTTCGGAGATCGGGGGTAGCATCATTTGCATGACTTCTTCTTTGGCTTCTTGGAGTTTCGGTTCGTTAACGTTTTTGAGAGCTTTGCGGGCGGCCTTAAGATTTTCCATTTCGATGTGGCAACGGGCAATGTAAAGGAAGACGAGTTGCCGATCGTAAGCGATATCGCTCATCGGGAGGAGTTCATACCATTCATTGAGGGCTTCGTCCCAGTCGGGTTGTGCGATGTAGAAATAGCTTTGGGCGTAGCGTAGGCGGTATTGGAGGATGGATGGATTCTTCTGGGTGGCAGTGTAGAAGGATTTCTGCATGAGAGCGTCTAATTCGCTTTCGGTGAACGTTTGATCGTCAATGAGGAGTGAACGGTAGCTTTGGAGGAGATTGGCGATCTGGTAGTCGTAGAGCCCTTCTTTGGGGGCGATCTCTTGGGCTAGGGTGTAGAAGCCGAGGGCTTCGTTGTAGTTGCCCTCTTCGGCCATGTAGTTGCCGAGTTGGTTTTTGGCTAGGGCACGTTTGGGGTCCAGCTTGTCGGCCTTTACGAACATGGCGTAACCCGCTTTGCGTTCGCCGATGTTGTGTAGGAGGATGCCGTAGGCGAGGAATACGTCGGCCGAGTCAGAGGCCTGGCTGATGAGGACTTCGTAGTCGTCTACGACCAGTTGTAGATCGTGTTTGATACGATCGATGTCTTCCTTGGTCGTGGCGGTCTCGTAGTGCTTGTAGGCGATTTTCTCGCGCTCTCGGAGTCGCTTCAACATCGCCTCGGTCATTGTTTCGGTGTAGACGTCTTGGTCCTTCGGTTTGTCTTTCGCACTGAGCGGGTTGCTTAGCATTGGAGCGATGAGGAGAAGAATAAGAAATTTTGAACGGTGCATGGGCATGATATTGGAAAGTCGTCTTGGGCTAGTGATCACGTGATGGGTTTCGACGCAATACTGGACGAGACGTTCAGACCGTGGTTAATTTTTGAGAGACTGTTCTAAGATGCGCATAATTACTCAGGTTCAATAGGGTAACTCAATTAGATGACTTGGTATTAGGAAGCCTAATCAGGTGTTCGTTGTTGTATTATAAATATGGGCCCTAAGGATTGTTCTTTTATTTCATAAATAATTGATGAACAGATAAATAAGATACTGTTTTACTCGAGAAGACTTCCTAATGGGTCCTAATAAAGATAAAACTATCTTGAATTATTCAATTTGATACCGTTACTTCACCCTGTCGCCATTCTGTACGGAGTATTAGATCTTCGAATGAGCGGCATGAGAATAAACCAATAATCGAAAACATATGAATGCCACCGACACAAAGCCACAATCGGTTGAAAATTCCCCTGAGAAGGACGTCAAAGATTCGCCATGGCGCGATTTCAAGGGCGGCGCTTGGGAAGCCAACGTAGACGTCCGGAACTTCATCCAGACTAATTACACACCTTATGAAGGAAACGCTGATTTCCTCACCACTGCTAGCGCAGATACTGAAAAGCTATGGGATAGCTTGAAGGTAATGCTTGATGAAGAAATCAAAGCAGGCGGCGTACTCGATGCGGATGATACGATCGTTAGCGGCGTTGACTCCCATGGTGCGGGTTACATCGACGAAAAATTGGAAACGATTGTTGGTGTACAGACTGACAAGCCATTGAAGCGTGCGATGATGCCTTACGGCGGATTGCGGATCGCGGCTGCGGCTTTGCAAGCTCATGGGCGGGACATGGCTCCTGAGGTATTTGATTTCTTCGCGAAGAATCGTAAGACGCACAATGACGGCGTGTTCGATTGCTATACGAGCGATATTCGTAAGGCACGTAGCTCTGGTATCGTAACGGGGCTTCCTGATGGTTACGGCCGTGGCCGTATCATTGGTGATTATCGTCGTGTTGCGTTGTACGGAATCGATCTCCTTATCGAAGACAAGAAGAAGCAAGCACTTGAGAGTGAGTCTGAAACAATTAGCGAAGAGTGGATTCGCGAGCGCGAAGAACTCGCTGAGCAGATTCGGGCCTTGGGTGAACTTAAGACTATGGCTGCGGCGTACGGAATCGATATTTCCAAGCCAGCGTCGACTGCTAAGGAAGCGGTACAGTGGACTTACTTCGGTTACCTCGGTTCTATTAAGGAACAAAACGGTGCTGCGATGTCACTCGGTCGTGTTGCGACTTTCTTCGATGTGTATTTCGAGCGTGATCTGGCAGAGGGACGTTTGACGGAAGTGGACGCACAAGAGATCATTGATCATCTTGTTATGAAGCTTCGTATCGTGCGTTTTATCCGTACGGCAGATTATGATGCTCTTTTCTCAGGTGACCCAACGTGGGTGACCGAGAGTATCGGAGGCATGGGTGAAGATGGACGTACCTTGGTGGGTAAGTGCAGCTTCCGTATGTTGCAGACTCTTTACAATCTAGGTCCTGCTCCTGAGCCAAACTTGACAATTCTTTGGTCGGAAGCTCTTCCACAAGGATTTAAGGATTTCTGTGCTAAGGTATCTATCGAGACCAGCTCGATCCAGTATGAGAACGACGACTTGATGCGTCAGTATTGGGGTGATGACTACGGGATAGCGTGCTGTGTGTCTGCCATGAGAATCGGTAAGCAAATGCAGTTCTTCGGAGCTCGTGCGAATCTCGCGAAAGCGATGCTTTATTCGATCAACGGTGGTGTTGATGAAAAGAAGGGTGTACAAATTGCCCCGAAGTCAGAGCCATTCTTGGGAGACTACCTCGAGTATGACGATTTGATGGAGCGTTTCGACAAGACCATGGACTGGTTGGCTGAAACATATGTGAAGGCATTGAACATCATTCACTTCATGCACGATAAGTATTCTTATGAGCGCATGATGATGGCACTTCACGATCGTGTGATCTTGCGTACTATGGCGTGTGGTATTGCTGGTTTATCTGTTGCTGCAGATTCTCTTTCAGCGGTAAAGCATGCTAAGGTTAAAGTGATTCGTAACGAACAGGGAATCGCGGTCGATTACGAAGTCGAAGGTGAGTACCCCGCATTCGGTAACAACGATCCTGCAGTTGATAAAATCGCATGTGAGCTCGCTGAGCTTTTCATGGATAAGATTCGTAACCAACCGACTTACCGTAATTCAGTTCCGACTCAGTCTGTATTGACGATCACTTCTAACGTGGTTTACGGACAGAAGACAGGAAGCACTCCTTGTGGTCGTAAGGCAGGTGAGCCATTTGCTCCTGGAGCGAATCCAATGCATGGTCGTGATAAGAAGGGTGCAGTTGCTTCAATGGCATCTGTTGCGAAGCTTCCATACGAACATTGCCAAGATGGTATCTCTTATACCTTCTCGATCGTTCCCAAGGCTTTGGGTCGTGACGAGCAATCTCGTGTTGATAACCTCGTTTCTCTTATCGATGGATACTTCGAAGAAAAGGGACAACACATCAACGTGAACGTGTTTGATCGTGAAACATTGATGGACGCGATGGAGCATCCAGAACTTTATCCTCAGTTGACGATTCGAGTTTCTGGATACGCAGTGAATTTCATCAAGTTGTCGCGTGAGCAACAACTCGATGTGATCAACCGTACCTTCCACGGAGTTTTGTAGGACACTACGATGAACAAGTTGCATAGGGCTCCAGATCATGGAGCCGCCATTCCCTCTCTCAACACGGTAGGCCGTATCAACTCTGTAGAGTCGTGCGGCACAGTGGACGGCCCAGGCCTGCGTTTCGTAATGTTTACGCAGGGCTGCCCTTTGGATTGTCTTTATTGCCACAATCCAGAGACCCGCAGTCGTGGGTGTCAGGATTCTGTCACAGCGGGTGAGATGCTGGATCAGGTCCTGAGCTATCGCAACTTTTTGAAACGTGGCGGTTTGACCATTAGTGGTGGTGAACCGCTGCTCCAGCCTGATTTCGTACACGCCATTTTAGATGGTGCGAAGAAAGCGGGTATTCATACGGCGCTCGATACTTCGGGGTTCCTCGGAAATCGTGCTTCGGATGAGTTGTTAGAAAGTGTCGATCTTGTGCTCTTAGATATCAAGAGTTGGAATCCTGAGACTTACAAGAAAACGACGGGACGTAGCGTCGCTCCCACGATCGATTTTGCACGTCGCTTGGACGTAATGGACAAGCCAGTGTGGATTCGTTTTGTTATGGTTCCAGGTTTAACTGACTCGGAGGAAAATATGCACGGACTGGCACAGTTCGTTTCAACACTCAACAACGTAGAACGCCTTGAGATTCTTCCCTTCCACAAAATGGGGGAAGCGAAGTATAAGGAGCTCGGTTTGGATTATAAACTAACCGATACGCCGTCTCCCAGTTCTAAGGAAATCGTGGCAGCACGAGCACTGTTTCAAGGTTATGGAATAAACGCTCTCTAGGGATAGCGTTTATAAAGAGTTTAATTCTCATATACGATGAATAAGATAAAGAACCGTTGGTTGATCGCCGCTTCTGCAGTGGGCGTTCACATTTCAATAGGAGCGGTATACGCCTATAGCGTATTCAAGAAGCCGTTGTTTGAAGAACTAGGTTGGCAGCATAAGCAAACCGCCTGGGCCTTCAGTATAGCAATTCTGTTTCTTGGCCTGTCCGCGGCATTTCTAGGACCGAAGGTCGAACGAATGGGACCGCGTAAGAGCGGAATGCTTTCGGCGATCTTCTATGGGACAGGACTCATTCTCTCCGGTCTCGCAGTGTCCTTGGGGAATGTTAATATTTTCTACCTCGGTTACGGGGTGATCAGTGGTATTGGTTTGGGTATTGGTTATATCTGTCCGGTGTCCACGTTGGTAAAATGGTTTCCGGATAGACGCGGTTTGGCTACTGGCCTAGCGATCATGGGCTTTGGCTTTGGGGCGTTGCTCGCGAGTCGCGTCATTCAAACCCTAATACAGGGCGTTGGATTGGATATGACATTCTATATCCTCGGTGCGGCCTACTTTGTTATCATGTTCTCCTCTGCTCAGTACTTGGCTCCTCCTCCAGAAGGATGGGCTCCAGAAGGCTTCAAGGAGAAGATTGCTAGCGGTAAGGTGAAAGTTACTGAGGATTTGGCTCAGATGACTTCGATCGAAGCTTTGGGTACGGTACGCTTCTACTTCTTGTGGGTGATGCTCTTTATCAATATCACTTGCGGGATTGCAGTCATCTCAGTAGCTTCGCCAATGTCTCAAGAAATCGCGGGTCTTACGCCAATGGCTGCGGCCACGATGGTTGGTTTGATGGGGCTCTTTAATGGTCTAGGACGAATCGGTTGGGCATCGTTCTCCGATGTGATTGGCCGCCCTTTGACCTATACAGTGTTTTTCTTGATACAGATTGTGGCATTTTTCCTTCTTCCGAAGGCACACAATGCGATTGTATTTCAGGCTCTTGTTTTCCTCATCCTAACCTGTTATGGCGGTGGATTCTCATCGATCCCTGCCTATATCGGTGATGTTTTTGGAACGAAGCGCCTCTCGGCAATTCATGGTAACATACTAACCGCTTGGGCGGCAGCGGGGCTCGCTGGTCCGCAGATGGCGGCGTATGTTAAGACGAGTACTGGAAGCTATGAGCAAACGCTCTATATCTTCGCGGGACTCTTTGTTTTCGCTCTGATTGCTTCCGTTTTGATCAAGCTAAATATCAGCAAGATTCGTCAGCAAAAACTGCAGGGTCAGGCGGCATAAAAGGTTAAAATCACTCGTTCAGTTAAAACCCATATATCAGAAAGGACGGCTTCTTCGGAGGCCGTCTTTTTTTGTGACGGTCTTGGAGTGATAGGTCTGATATATTATTAGGTGTTAAGCCAAGCGAGTAATTAGGGCTGAAGAAGGTCTAAATTAGAGGTAAAAGGAGGCGGTTTTCCGGACTGAATTAGAAATAAGTGTAAAGTACACAGTACGGGAGTTTGGCGAATCATTCCTTTTTGAGTTTTATCGGCTGATAGCCGATAAAATCAGTTGTTTAGGTTTAGTGGAGGTGTTTTGCATTTCGTTTTATACTTTCCGCTTTCACTGGTCGGCCATTCGTTTCCCCTTTTATTACCCCCCGTCAATGCATCGTCGTTTCGTCAGGCTATCTTTGTTCTTCGTGCTCTTAGCTGGAGTGGCGAGCAGTTGTGCTTTCTCAAAAGAAACGATTAAGCTGTTTATTGTGAACTCTCGTGATCCTTCGGCTCTGCGCTCTCAAGATTTGGAGGCAGGTCTATTTGAAGCGATTGTGGCGGGTGGTTATGAGGCGAGTGTACGTTCGGACTCTATTCATTATGGCTTAGATCGGATGATGAAAACCGAGGGGGTCGTTCAATCAATTTTGTTAGGCCAAATTAGAAAATGGGATCCAGACTTTATAGTGATTCATGGTAATCGTGCGGCAGAGAAATTTGGATCTTTCGATGCGGAACTCTTTGCGGACTGGCCACTCTTGTTCTGTGGAATTCCTGCAATACCCATGGGTGTGGACGAAACGTTCCCCACGGCTACATTTCTCGTCGATGATTTTCCCTTGGCTCAAACCATTGATTTCGTTTTGAAGATGCATCCAGGTTTGGACCGAATCGTGTTTACGGGAACCTCGACAAAATTGCCGAACAAGTATCGATTTCAAACGATTGAAGAGTTGGAGGCGAAGTATAAGGATCGAGTGGTTTTCAAGACGTATTTCGATGTGCCTACAGGTCGGATGCACGACGAGCTTGTCCGTGCATCGACAGTGGATGTTATTGTCGAGTTGGAAGAGTTATTCGATGAAGTAGGAAATCAAGTGCATCCAAATGTCTTTTTCCCGGCGTTGCAGGAAGAGAAGAATATACCCGTCTATACCTTTTGGCATCCGACTCGAGACTATGATGTGGTTGGGGGTAAGTTTTTCATTGAAGAGTTAAAAGGGCAACGTACAGGAGAGGTAATCGTGAGTCGGTTTGAGGGCCGCCCACCATCTTCCCGTCTCGATGTCGATACCAGCCAGGCTACCTTTTTCTGGGAACAGCTTAAGGCTCATGGAATAGAACCCAGCGATTTGCCGGAGGGTGCTGTTGTGTTGAATAAGCCTAGACTGTTTACCGAGCGACAAAGGGTGATATTGCTCTACGTTGTTTGTTTTGTGGCGTTCTTGGGTTGTATCATATTTGTCTTGCTGCGGAATATTCGAAAACGCGTACAAGCAGAAGGAGCTCTCTCGGATATTAATAATGACCTTCAGAGTAAAAACGACCAGTTGAAAGAAATGTCCCGTAAACGGAGCGAGTACCTTTCTTTGGTCGCTCATGATCTAAAAAATCCTACTGGAGCGATCAGCAGTATAAGTTCGTCCTTGTATCGTTTTAGCAAAGATATCTCTCCATCAGATCGGGAAGAATTTGATGAATATGTTGAAATTGTGGACCTGGCATCGGCTGAGATGCTGTCGCAGATTAATACTTTACTAGAAGAAGAACGGAGTTCGATGGAGTCGGGTGCGTTTGCCCCCGATCTTGTAAATGTATCCAAAATCGTAAGAAGTGTATTGGGTGTAAATGGAGTGAATGCGAATGCTAAACGTATCAAGGTTGTTCGAGTTGAACCTAAGGAAGATATCTTGGTTTTTGTAGATGCTATTCGAGTTAAGGAGATCTTTGACAATCTTGTCAGTAATGCGATAAAGTATAGTCCGAAAGGGGCTACTGTGAAGGTGATGTGGGGGGTGAGATCCGACCCTAATAAATGGGTGTTTGAAGTCGAAGATCAGGGGGCTGGATTTTCAGAAAAAGACAGGGAATTACTCTTTCAACGCTTCCAGAAACTATCGGCTAAGCCGACTGGAGGTGAGTCCTCATCGGGGATTGGTCTATATGTTACCAAACGGAATGTTGATATGCATGATGGCACGATTACGTTGGAGTCGGTCGCATCTGGAGGTTCTATCTTTACCGTAACCCTCCCAATTCGGAGTCAGGAGTAACGACTTCGAGTGAGGCTCGGCCGTTTCTTGGCTGTATTGCGAACTGCGATATTTGATCAATTTCTGTAACTTGATTCTAGGGTATAAAGGCATTAAAGTGTAACCGATGTCTTCGGTCTAAGCTTTACCTTTGTGCCCGGTTCGTGCCGATGACCCTTTGCCTGATTAATCTTTTAAGGGTGAATTTGTGCTATCGCTTTCATTAATCCACCGACGAATACATTGAAACTGTGAGAAGAGTTGTTTTCAAGATCTAGGATTTTCCCGAGCTCTCTTGAATGAGAGATTTTTTGGTATCGCTTTCCGGTGATTTTGAGTAGCTCAGAAGCTGGATTTACGATGGCGTCGGGTACTCGGTATTTTGCTGAATTTGAGTACCGCGATAGGTTTGTGATTCCAATCGCTTCTTCCACAGCTTCTAAATCACCGAAGTACCAGCTTTCGAGTTCTTGGCAGGCGATGCGAATGACTGTACGTGGCTGCCCTGCTTTGGTTGCTTTGTTCGTGAGAGACTTTTTGACGACTGCACAGTCTGATGCGTCTTGATCTCGAAGCACTAGAAATGTTGAGTTTGGCAGGCACCATCCTCGTAAACGTCTTTCGATTTGCTTTTCTAGATCTTGTTTCCCTTCAAAGACGATAGCTCGATAAGTGACTCCTTCTGGTAGGATTCTGGGTAGCAGTCCATCTAGGAAAACTTGAGCAGACCGCTCCTCGAGGAAAAGAACGAGGGTAGTCATTTCGGATTTGCTCCGATGAAGAAACCTTGTTTCCAGAGATATCCCATTTGATCACCATCTTTCATGTAGGCTGTGATTTGAGGGTCGTCACTCGCTCGCAGAATGGATGTGTATCCATCTGTCTTTTGTAACCAGAAGACATCTTGGAGCTCGGCGGCATTGAGTAGGTCCGGAGAATGGGTGGATACAAAAACTTGACCGCCGCGACGAGAGTAGGCTCGGAATTCTTCTGCAAGTTCCTCCAGTAAGGTCGGGTAGAGTTGGTTTTCTGGCTCTTCTACGCACAGGAGTGGATGAGGTTCTGGGTCGTAGAGGAGGGTTAAGTAAGCGAGCATTTTTATGGTGCCGTCGGACACATAACGAGCAAGGAAGGGATCCTCGAAAGATCCATCCTGGAATTTCAGGAGAATGCGTCCTTCTTCTGTTTGCTTGGACTGGACATCGCATATGCCGGGAATGCGTTCCTTTAACTTCTCGATTATTTTATTGAATATATCGGTATGTTGATTGTGGAGGTATTCGATAACCAAGGAGAGGTTTTCACCTTCACGTGACAAATGTTCGGCGTAGCCAGCTTCTTGTTCGGGACGAGCGCGGCTAATGTGGAAATCTGAAATATGCCAGCGCTCGATGAGAGTACCCAGAGCAACGATGGCGGGAAATTGTTCAAATTGAGCCAATCCTTTGATTGCGAGAATATCGTCAGATTTTAACTTCTGGTGTGATCGCTGCAAATCACTTTCGTCGGTGATTTTATCAATTTCGTTGGTGACGGCATCTCCTTCGCCTTTAGAAAAATTTAGGTAGCGCCAGGGCTTTCCACGGCTTGCACGTCGGTATTGTAGTATCTCTTGGGCGACGAAGGGGCGATTTGTTTTGGGATTGAGGTCGATTGCAAGGTAGTAGGTTACCAGAGGTTTGCCTGGACCTTCTCGAAATTTTAGTTCGATTTCGATGGGGCCAGTGCTGTTTCGACTGCGAACTTCTTCGAAGCCGCGCCCGCCTCCAATTTTAGTTAATGCAGTGTTAACATTTGATGTCATCGCTTCACGAAGAAATTCGAAAACGGTAAACAGGGTCGATTTTCCTGTACCGTTTGCTCCCACTAAAATTGCAAAACGTGGAATGTCCCGCATGAGAACATCCTTGAACGCACGGAAATTCTTTAAACGTATTTGTGTGATTTGCATTATGTGAAATTGTTAGGTAGAGCGACTGGGTGTTAGATCAGAAAAGTGAAGATGGTGTTTGTCGAAGGATATACCAAGTAGAAAACTACAAACTATCTTGGAAATGAGTATAGAGAGTATTCTGTGTGTTAGTCGAAGCGTTCGACGTCGGGGTTTGCTTTGAGGAATTCTTGGATGGTTTCTAGGAAGTCGGGGCCGTATTCTTCTAGCTTCTTCATACCGACGCCGCTGATTTCGGAGAGTTGGTCTTCGTCGGTTGGGAAGTAGCGGGCCATCTCGCGGAGGGTGACGTCTGAGAATACGATGTAAGGAGGGACTCCTTTTTCGTCGGCCATTTCCTTGCGGAGGGTGCGGAGGATGGCGAAGAGGTCTTCGTCGCATTCGATGCCGCCGGTTGCTGCGGGAGCGGGGCGGTTGACTTTGACGTTGAGGTCGGGCTTGGTGAGTGTAATGGGTTCTCGATTACGGAGGGTGAGGCGTCCTTTTTCGGTGAGGGCGAGTGCTCCGTAGTTTTCGCTGCTTTGGTCGAGAAGGCCAAGGCGTACGAGTTCGCGTCCGAAGGCTTGCCAGGTGGGGCGGGCGTATTCACCGCCGATGTTGTAGGTGCTGAGGCCGTCGTGGCCCCATTTACGGACTTTTTCGTTTTTGCTGCCAACGAGGACGTCGACCACGTGGTTGATGCCGACTCCGAAGCCGCCCTTTTGCCAGATGCGGTAGACGCAGGAGAGGACTTTTTGAGCGGGGATGGTACCGTCGAAAGATTCTTTGGGATTGAGGCAGTTGTCGCAGTTTCCACAGTCGTGGTCTTTCCAGATTTCGGAGAAGTATCCCATGAGGGAGACGCGTCGGCATTGGGCGGACTCTGCATAGCCGACCATCTGGCGTAGTTGCTCCTTGGCGACTTCGCGCTCTTGGGCGTTTGACTTGTCGGCGATGAATCCGAGCTGTTTGGCGACATCTCCTGCACTGAAATAGAGGATGCAGACGGAGGGGAGTCCGTCGCGTCCGGCTCGGCCCGTTTCTTGGTAGTAGCCTTCGATGTTTTTGGGGATGTCTTGGTGGATGACATAGCGTACGTTGGGCTTGTCGATTCCCATGCCGAAGGCGACTGTGGCGCAGACGATTTTTACTTCGTCTCGGATGAAGGCTTCTTGGTTGGCGGCTCGCTGGTTGGGCGTCATGCCTGCGTGGTAGGCGATGGCTTCGATGCCTTCTTGTCGGAGGCGGTCGGCGGTTTGTTCGGTGGCTTTACGGCTGAAACAGTAGATGATGCCGCTCTCGAAGGGGCGTCTTTGGACGAATTTGAGGATTTGTTTGAAGACCGCTTGTTTGGTCTCGATCCGGTAGGTGAGGTTCGGGCGGTTGAAGCTGGCGACGTAGCGCTTCTTTATCTTGAGCTTGAGTTGTTTGAGGATGTCTTCGCGCACGCGGTCGGTGGCGGTGGCGGTGAGTGCCATGAAGGGGATGTCCGGGAAGAGGCTGCGTACTCGGGAGAGTTGGCGGTACTCGGGGCGGAAGTCGTGTCCCCATTCGCTGATGCAGTGGGCTTCATCGACAGCGAAGCGAGAGGTTCCCCATTTTTTGAGGTCTTCGAGGAAGCCGCTGAGCATGAGACGCTCGGGGGCGACGTAGAGGATTTGATATTCGTTGGCGAAGAGTTTGGCGTAGCGTTTGCGGGCTTCGACCTTGCCTAGGGATGAGTTTAGGAAGGTGGCACTGATACCGTTGGCCTGGAGTCCGTCTACTTGGTCCTTCATCAGGGCAATGAGGGGGGAGATGACAACGGTGAGGCCGGAGGTTAGGAGGGCGGGGAGTTGGTAGCAGAGAGATTTGCCGCCGCCGGTGGGGAGAAGGGCGAAGACGTCGCGGTCTTCGATGGCATCGGTAACTATCTCTTCTTGGAGCGGGCGGAAGGAGTCGTGTCCGAAGTGTTTCTTAAGGGATTCGTAGATTTTGGGTGTGGCGACGGCAGGACTCATTACTGAGAAGGAAAGAGGGAAGCCCTGCTGGGGCAATGAGAAATCAAGCTACTCTTCTAATTTGATCATTGGGTCTTACTCGTTTTTCGGTGCGGTCTTGCTTCCGTTTGAGAAAGGAGTTGTTTTGGAGCCTTGATGGCGGTTTCCAAGAAAGGGAAAATATTATCGTGGGCGTTTTTTGATTTTGGGAATTCGGCGTTTTCTACGTTGGTGCTGACCTTTGTCTACAACACGTACTATACTACTTCGATTGCAGTGGATCCGAATGTGGGGGCTGCTCAGTGGGGGATGGCGGTCGCGGTGGCTTCGGTTATGATTGCGGTGTTGTCGCCGGTGCTGGGAGCGGCGGCGGATGTGTTTGCGTTGAAGAAGCGGTTTATGGGTGTCGCGATTGGGATTGGAGCCTTGGCGACGGCGTTTCTCTATTTTCCTGAGAAGGGGCAGGAATGGTGGGCGTTGAGCTTCTTCGTGGTGGCGGTGGTGGCGACTGAGTTGTCGATCGTGTTTAATAACGCGTTTCTGCCTGAGCTTGCTCCGAAGAGTGAGGCGGGTCGGGTTTCTGGATTTGCTTTCGCTTTGGGGTATGCGGGAGGTTTGCTGTGTTTGTTGATCGCGATGAATGGTTTTGTGGTCTCTCCGGATAAGGGGGAACCGTGGTTTGGGCTTTCTTGGGAGGGAGGGCAGAGTGTTCGGGCGACGAGTCTCTTGGTGGCGGTATGGCTGGTTGTATTCAGTATTCCGGTGATGGTTTTTCTGAAGGATAAGAAAAGGTCCGGATCGAGTCGAGGGATGGTGGACGTTACTCGGCAGTCGTTTGTTCGACTGAAGGATACGTTCTTCCATTTGAGGGATTATCGTACCTTGTTTGGGTTGTTGCTGGCGCGGCTCTTTTATAACGATGGGTTGGTGGCAATCTTTTCGTTTGGAGGAGTTTATGCGACAGTGGTATTTGGGTTTTCGTTTCAGGATCTGATGATCTTTGGGATCGCGTTGAATGTGTGCTCGATGATTGGAGCTTTGGCGTTTTCCTTTATTGAGGACCGTATTGGGAGTCGGATGACGATCGCGATCACCTTGGTTGCGTTGTTCGCTTCGACCTTATTGGCGGTGTTTGTCGAGTCGAAGACCGCGTTTTGGGGCTGTGCGATTGTGATCGGTTTGTTTATCGGTCCGAACCAATCGGCGAGTCGGGCGTATTTGAGTCGCTTGACTCCGCCGGATAAGGCGAATGAGTTTTTCGGCTTCTATGCATTCTCGGGGAAGGCGACGGCGTTTATTGGCCCCGTGTTGTATGGGTGGGTTTCGTTCTCGTTCGAATCCCAGCGGGCCGGGATGCTCGTTATCCCTGTTTTATTTTTAGTGGGATTTGTTCTCTTGATGTTGAGGACTCGAAGTGATTGCCCTGAGGGGTGATCCGTGTAAACCTAAACGTTTCATAAATGGAGTTTTTGAAACCGCGAATGGACGCGAATTTTTCTCCAATTTCAGTCGTGTAGGGTTTCGCATGGTATGCATGCTTTGTTTTAATTTATCCATCAATCGTAAACTCATCTGAAGTTATGTCATGATTTGGGGTTGAAATACCTGTATCTATATGACCACGAATATATCATGTTAGATGTTGGTTGGTTTTATGAAATTGGTGAGTAAAGTCTTTAAATGCCCGCGAAGTACACAGAGATAACGAAGGAATTTCCCTTGGTTGAAGATGACTTTTTGTTCTTGGTCTTCTTAGTGAGCGCTTTGCTTGGCAATGCGTTGTTGGCAGACTGAAATGTCCTTCTTGATTAGGAGTATTTCATTCTGAAGTTCCTGTAGGAAAAGGGGTTCGAGTTCGGCTTTGATTGAGGGATCTTTTGAAAACATCCAAGCGGGGTGTGTGCGTGCGGTTTTGAGTGAGTGTTGAACTGTTCGAAGTGCGATGCGGTGTTGTTCGGTTAATTGTTTGATTCGTTCGAGGTCAGTTTCTTCGGTGTCGAGGTTGACCTCGCTTTCGATGAGCTGCTCAAGGTGTTGGAGTTCTTTGAGTACGCCGGAGACGTACGCTTTTTGGGTGGTATGCCAGAGTTCGTCGAGTCGAGTTGGATTGAGGGAATGGGTATCGTCTCTGTGATCGGGGTGAAGTTTACGGACGAGTGAGCGGTAGGTTTTTTTGAATTCTGTAATATTGGTCGCGTGCTCTTCCTCTGTTAAATTGGATTTCTTGAGAGGGTTAGTGTTTTCCTCACGAGTTTTTTGGTGTGACTTCCGAGTGGAATTATAGGCGTCGCGAAAGTGTGCTGAATGTTCGAAGTGAAGGTTTTCTTGGGGCTCTATTTGATCTACTATTTGATTAAGCTGATCGTGCAGGCTGAAGATTTCGGAAATGAGTTTTCCGAAAGTGGTTGATCTCCATTGTTCGAATTCTGGGAGATCGAGGTTTTTGAAACGATCGAGGCTTCGTTGGGAGGTTCGGAGTTGCTTTAAGTATTTGGAGCGTTGTTTCGCAGCTCTGGTGTGATGCGTTATGGCACTACTTGGGGTGATTTGTGAGTCGATCCTTTGGGAAATGTTGGGTTTTTTTCGACTCATGCTAGGGAGTGAAGTCTTTTTTCAAAGGGAGGGCAAGAGAAGGGATGATCGGTTTCGTTCGAGTTCGAATAACAAGAGATGGGAATGTCTATTATCCCTGTATTGCTTTTAGGCGGTTTTTTTATCTTGATGCTGAAGACTCTAGACGATTTTTCTGAACCCTGATTCCTATGAAGTTTTTTAATGCCCTGATGCTGCTCGCCTTTCTCCTTTCTGCAGGAGTTCAGTATAATGATGCCGACCCGTTTTTATGGGTTGCGATCTATGTCCTGGGATCGGCGGCATGTATCCAGCATTGGAAGCGTCACCCGTCTTGGAAGTTGCCGTCTTTTGTGGCTGCTTTGGGTGTGTTGTGGATGGGCTTTTTAGTACCCACTTTGCAGAACTCTGAATTTCCGATTATATGGGATCAGGTTTTTCTGAGGGCTGATATGAAGACAGAGGCCGTTGAGTTGACGCGGGAGATTGGTGGTTTGGCGATCTTAGTTGTGTGGATGATTGCGTTGGCGATTCGGGCTTATCGGTTTGAGCATCGCAGTCGGTTTAAAGCGAAATAGGGTTTTGTTTTTTTTGCCCACAGATTGCTCAGATCGACACAGATGATTCGGATGTGCTTGGGGGTACTACTACCGAGGACAGTAAGGACGACACCTGAGAAACGAAGTGACGAAGCAATTGCCGCGGATGTTCACGAATCTTGGTAATTGGGTTCAGGGTCAGTTATTTTTTGGGTTTATCGGTTTGCCACTATGATGGCTCGTTTGGGGGCGGGGTAGCCTTCGAATGTTTTGGTGGAGTCGTTGGGGTCGAGGAAGCTGGCGAGGGAATCGAAGCTCATCCATTCGGTGCTACGTTGTTCTTCGACTGAGGTTGTATTGACATCTACGGTACGGATGTTTTTGAATCCGACGCGAACGAGCCATGACTCGAGGGTTGCGATGCTCGGGATGAACCAGGTGTTACGCATTTTTGCGTAGCGGCCTTTGGGAAGGAGGGAGTAGCCTTCCGGGCCGTCGACTACGAGGGTTTCGAGAACGAGTTCGCCGTCGGGGCGTAGATAGTTGCCGAGCTCGACCAGGTGATTGATAGGGGATTTGCGATGGTAGAGGACTCCCATCGAGAGGACGGTGTCGAAGTGGGGGAGTTTTTCGGGAAGGGCTTCGATCCCGAGGGGGAGGACGTGAAATGGTGTGTCGGAGCTCATGTAGTGCCGCATCGAAAAATGCTGCATGACGTAGAGGATGGAGGGGTCAATCCCGAGGGCGAGCTTGGCACCTTCGCCTGCGATGCGGCAGGAGTGGTAGCCGCTGCCGCAACCGATGTCCAATACGAGGCGATCTTTGAGGGGGCTTAGGTGTGGGTGGAGTCGGTCCCATTTCCAGTCGGAGCGCCATTCGGTGTTGATTTTTAAGCCGAAGTAGTCGAAGGGTCCCTTTCTCCAGGGCATGAGGTCGCGGAGGGATTCTTGGAGGGTGGTGGCTTGTGTTTGGGTGATGTCGTCGGGTGAGCCAAGGGTAACGGTGGGGCTATTTAGGCTTACTGTGCTCGGGCTGATTATTGGGAGCTTCTCGAGTGCGGCGGTCCACTTGGGCATATGGCCATTGCCTGAATCGATTAGGGCCGTCCGGGCTTGTGCGGGGAGAGTATCAAGCCAAGGGGCGAGGTCGCTGTCTTCGAGAATGGAATAAAGTGCGTCGTACGAGAGCATGGTGAATCTCAATGCGATAGATTGAGACGAGGCAAAGGATTTTTTAAAATCAGGGGTTCAACGGATGGGCACGGATTTTGATTTGCGTTGGGGAAAGCAGCAAGATGGCGCTTCTACCTTATTGAAATTGGCTATAGGCACCTCATTCTGTTAGAGGTTTGATGAATGGGTATGGTCTTTAGTCTCCTCAACTTGACAGAGGGAGAGGCCTTGCCTATCCGACATTGATAGAATGAGTCCGGACAACCTTCAACTTCTTCGATGTGCAATGGGGCAGTATGCTGAGTTGAGTGACTCCACGTGGTCGCGTCTCGGGGAATGTTGCCGTGAGCGTAAGATCGGGAAGAATGAGTATCTGACGACGATAGGTTCTCCGTGTTACCATTTTTACTTCGTTTGTCAGGGGCTGATCCGATCGTTTACCGTTTCGATTGATGGTCGCGAGTACAATAAGCGTTTCTTTCCTGAACATACATTTCCTGGATCGATCCGTGCTCTTCTTAAGGGAGAACCCTCTGATTTTGCCCTACAAGCATTAGAGCCTT
This sequence comes from uncultured Puniceicoccaceae bacterium, assembly GCA_963933925.1. GTDB lineage: Bacteria > Verrucomicrobiota > Verrucomicrobiia > Opitutales > Opitutaceae > JAKYXN01. Next base: position 8,654 of record CAWVWU010000012.1, on the reverse strand, counting down.
CGACCTTAATTGAGATCGATCATTTAGAATATCGCCGAATTCTGGAATCAGCTGAGGATCTCAAGTGGTATCATATCATGTATTTGGAAAAGAACTGGGGGTGCTTCTGCGATTGTTCGTTCTAAGCTCTGAAGAGGATGGATTCTCTTTGGAAGAGGGCGGTGACGGCTCGCATTGCGATGAGGGCGTAGGCGATAGAGCTTCCGAGGGAGAGGGCGAAGTAGGTTGCTTCGAAGGTATTGCTGAGGATTTGCTTCATCGTCAGTGCGATGTTGAGGACTGGAATAAATGCTGTATAGAGGGGGTTCTCTGCACCGAGGATGGAGGAGAGCATTGCGGGAAAGAGAATGGCTATGATAAAGGGGAAAATGTAGGTCTGTGCTTCTTTTTGGTTACGGGCGAATGCGGAGATGGCGAGGAGGCCGGAAGAGGTGAGGAGGGCGAGGGGAACGACGATGATGAGCATGGTTCCTACGGTCTGATAGGATATGGATATTGAGTCGCCGATGGCTTCCTTGAAGAGTGATAGTCCGCTCTGAATAGGCAGGAGGAAACCTCCGAGAAAGCATACTGCGGCCCCGAGGCTGATGACGAAGATTGCGAGGAGCTTACCTTGTACGATTTGGTAGCGTGATGCGGGGGAGACTAGGAGGGTTTCCATTGTGCCGCGTTCTTTCTCCCCTGCACAGAGGTCGAAGGCGGTGGTCATACCACCGAAGGCGGCTCCCATTACGATGATGTAGGGGAGGAAGGTGCTGAGGATGAAGCCTCCCATCGATTCTTTGGAGGCGATGTTAGTTTCCTGGATTTTGGTTGGTTTTAGGAATTCAGGTTTGAGATCGAGTTGAGAGAGGCGGGTTTCTACGATGGCTGAGTCGAAGTTGCGGAGGGCTTTGCGGAGGCGCTTTTTTGCGGCCTCTGAGGTTTCGTTTGCTTGATCGTAGATGATTTCGATTTGGGCGGACGCGTTGGTATCGAGTTTAGTCTGAGCATCGGAGTGGATTAGGAGGGCGGCTCGGATGGTTCTCGCTTGCAGGGCTTTGATGCTGGTTTCGCGATCTTTTTGGAAGGTTACTTTGAAGGATTCGTCGTTGGTGATTTTGTCTGTTAAACTCGGGAGTTGTCCTTCAGCGATGATATGGATCGGGAGGATGCTGGTTTCTTGATCGATGACCTTTTTGGTCGCGAAGAAGGTTACGGCAGCGAGGAGAAGCGGCGTGATGAGGAGGGGAAAGATGATTACGCCGAGGATAACGCGTTTGTCGCGTAGTGTCTCTCTGATTTCTTTGAGGAAGACGGTTTTGGTCATGCTAGGCATTGTTGGCTCCTTTCACGATGTTGAGAAATGCGTTTTCGAGGGCGTGTTCGCCGGTGCTTTCTCGGAGGGAATCGACTGTACCAGTGGAGACGACGCGTCCGTGGTGTATGATGGCGATCTCGTCGCAGAGGCGTTCGACTTCGCTCATGATATGAGTGGAGAAGAGGACCGTGAGGCCGTCACTGCGACATTGCTCGATGAAGGTCATGATGGTCTGGGATGTCATGATATCGAGTCCGCTGGTGGGTTCGTCGAAAATCATGACGGGGGGGGCGTGGACGATGGAGCGAGCGATTGAGACGCGTTGCTTTTGTCCGGTAGATAGTTTGTCGCAGTGGCCGTGTTGAAAGTCGGTGATTTCGAGGCGTTGGATTAGTTCATCGATGCGACCTTGAAGTTTTTTTTCGGGGATGGAGTTGAGGCGTCCGAAGTATTCGATCATTTCCCGGGCACTTAGCCGTCCGTAGAGAGCAGTGCTATTTGAGAGGTAGCCGATGTTTTGGCGGACTTTTTCTGAGGCTTTAACAACGTCGTAATTGGCGAGTTTTGCACTCCCTCGGGTGGGTTGAAGTAGAGTTGCAAGCATCCGCAGCGTGGTGGTTTTACCCGCCCCATTGGCTCCAAGTAGACCGAAGATCTGTCCAGGTTGACAGTTGAAACTGACCCCGTTGACGGCGTTGACGAGTCCACGCTTCGAATCGCGGAAGGATTTACTCAAATTGTGGGCTTCGATCACAGGCTTTTTACTACGGCAGTAAGGGGGTGAAGCAAAGTGTAATAGGATAAGAAAATGGCAAAAAGTCTATTTTGAGAGATGAGTTTGATTTTGGTGTGCAGAGATGACGTGACCCTTTTTAGGGTCAAAGTTAGGTCCCTGTTTGGGGTATTTGACTAGTGGGAAGTTTTGTCTGTGGATAAATTACCTGATATACTACCTAGTTATGTTCATCTTTGAGGAGAGCATCCGATGGCTATATTGAGTTATGAAACCAACCACTAGAGTATCGAATCAAAAAGCCCGTAGAGTCCCTTGCCGACTTGCTCTTTGGGGAGTTTTTGCAGTGTGGGCGATTTTGGTGTTTGTTCCGATTGGATACTTGATGTCGGAGCACTATGTGGTGCTTCCAGTCGCCGAAGAGCGTATAGAGTTTGCACACAGTATTCCAACAGAGGCGTCGGCATGGAAAATTCTTCATGTTTTGGGCGAGGACTGTAAGTGCTCTCGAGATGTTTTGGCCTATCTGGAAGAGAGGGGCATTTCTTCCGCTGCCAGCGAAGCTATTCTGCTCCTTGGTGGAAAATTGGAGACGAAGCTCAGTCTTGAGAGTCGCGGTTTTATCGTCGAGATTTCAGACGCAGAGGAACTGTGTGTGTCGTATGGTTCTGAGGGCGTTCCCTATTTTCAGATTTCGGACGAGACCAACGTAATGCGGTATAGCGGAGCCTACTCGAAAATGGGCTACTCGACGACGAGAGGATACTTAGATTTGAAGAATTTGGAATTGGCGAAACAGGGGATTGAAACCCCAAATTTGCCAGTTTTAGGGTGCGCAACGAGCCGTCGACTTCGAGGTGCATTGGATCCACTGGCGTTAAAATATGATTTTTAGAATTTTAGAACGAATAGCGATATGAAGATGAACGAATCAAATAATTATACGAGTAAATCAAACCTAGTGGCAGTCGGTGTGTTGATATTACATTTGCCCTTGTTTGCTTATTTGGGATGGCATTTTGAGACAGGAGTTGGTCTCGCTTTGGGGCTTGGCGTACTTATCGTGGCAGGGCCGGCTGTTATTGCTGCGATGGCACCTGAATCGAAATTGTTGCCCATCGCGATTGGTATCGCGTCATTGTCCTGCACGGCATTGTTGATTCATTTGGGTAAGGGGATGATTGAACTTCATTTCCATGTGTTTCTCGCCTTGGCTTGTCTCATTGGACTCGCTAACCCGTGGGCTGTGGTGGCTGGAGCCGCAACCATTGCGGTGCACCATGTCAGTTTTTACTTTTTACTCCCTTCGAGTGTTTTCAATTATGAGGCTACGTTTGGGATTGTGATACTACATGCTGTCTTTGTCATCGCAGAGTCGGTACCGGCTATAATTATTTCGGATAAGTTTAGGCGGTTTATTGAGGTTCAGTTTTTGATTTCAGGTACTCTTAATGATATTGCGGTGTCCGTTAAGGAGCGGACTGGTCTCGTGGATGAGTCTAGTCAGCGTTTGGCTCGTGGTGCGAGTGAGCAGGCTGCGGCGATCGAAGAGACGAGTGCGTCGCTTGAGGAATTGTCGAGTGTCACGAAATCAAATGCGACAGATGCCCAACAGGCTAAGAATGTGGCAAGTAAGGCACGTTCGCTCGCTGAAGAAGGGGCGTCCGAAGTTGATTCATTGAATCAGGCGATGGAAGAAATCCGTGACTCGAGTAATGGGATTGCTCAGATATTGAAGTCTATTGATGAAATCGCGTTCCAGACGAATATTCTCGCGTTGAATGCGGCTGTAGAAGCGGCACGAGCAGGTGAGGCGGGAGCTGGTTTTGCTGTAGTGGCAGATGAAGTACGTAGTCTTGCACAGCGTAGTGCGGTCGCGGCACGTGAGACAGCGGAGAAGATTGAAGATTCAGTGACTCGTAGTGAACGAGGTGCACGAATCAGTAGGGATGTGGCTGAGCACTTGAAGGAAATATTTAGAATCAGTTGTGAAGTTGATGATATTACGGGGCGTATCGCGAGTGCTTCGGTTGAGCAGAACTCGGGTATTGATCAGATTAATTCAGCAGTGATACAGATTGATCGAGTGATCCAGGAAAGCGCTACGATTGCAGATCAGAATGCGAAGCACACCGGTGAGCTTAATAATCAATCAGAGGAATTGAGTGGGATCGTTGGAAAAATAGAGAAGACGTTGGGTACTGAGTCGTCGCCTTCAATTCCTTCGCGGCGGTCATCGATTCCAGTTCCGTCGCCAACTCCGAGTCCAGTGGGTAACGGATGGGATGCTCCTCAACGGGCACAGACTCCGGTATCTTCTATGGGGAATGATGCCGATTTTTTTAACTGATTCCGACTAGAATTTTTATATAGTGATGCAATGGCTCCCAGTGATGGGGGCCATATGGTTGTAATGGATGACTGCGACAGCAGTCGCTTGGGCAATCTATCTAGAGGCCTAGTTTGCCAAAAGCGTCGCCGAGTGCTCCGAAGTCCTGGGCGGAACGGCGTGGTGGGGTGCTCCCTTGTTGGCGTGGACGGTTTCCTCCTTGTCTTGGGCGGTTCTGTGGACGGCCACCACTTCCTGTTCCTGGGCGAGCGCCTGCTGAATCGCGGCGTTCGTTGGGAGATTTTTGACCGATCTCGGGATCCGCTTTCATGGAGAGGGCGATTCGTTTTCGGGGGACGTCGACTTCGGTTACGGTGACGTTTACCTTTTGCCCGACCTTGACGATTTCGTTGGCATCTTTGACAAATTTATCTGCGAGTTGGCTGACGTGTACGAGGCCGTCTTGGTGTACGCCGATGTCGACGAAGGCACCGAAAGCAGTGACGTTGGTGACGACGCCGGTGAGCTTCATGCCTTCGTTGAGGTCAGTCATTTCGTTGACGCCTTCTTTGAATGAGACCACTTCGAACTGGGCACGCGGGTCACGGCCAGGGCGTGCGAGTTCCTGCATGATATCCTTGAGAGTGGGGAGTCCCACTTCTTCGGATACGTAGGTTTCGAGTTTGATTCTATCGCGAAGGCCGCTGTCTTTAAGGAGATCGGTGATGCTGACTTGTAGATCGTTGGCAATGTTTTCAACGAGGCTGTAGCGTTCGGGGTGAACTGCACTGGCATCGAGGGAATTCGCTGCATTTCGGATACGCAGGAAACCGGCGGCTTGTTCGTAGGCCTTGGGGCCGATGCCGGGTACTTTAAGAACTTCGGCTCGAGACTTGAAGGCACCTTTGGCGTCGCGTTGAGTGACGATGGCTCCGGCGAGTCGTGGGTTGAGTCCGGATACATAGGAAAGGAGTTGTTTGCTGGCGGTGTTGATTTCTACACCTACTCTGTTCACGCAGCTTTGGACGACGTCATCGAGGGAATCCTTGAGTTTTCTTTGGTCGACGTCGTGTTGGTATTGGCCGACTCCAATTGATTTTGGGTCGAGCTTAACGAGCTCCGCGAGAGGGTCGGTGAGTCGTCGTCCGATGGATACGGCACCACGTACGGTGATGTCCTTGTCTGGAAATTCATCGCGGGCGACTTCGGAGGCTGAGTAGATGGAGGCACCGCTTTCGTTGACTACGATGATGGCGATTTCTTTTGGGAGGCCTATCTTGCGGCAGAAGCTTTCGGTTTCGCGACTGGCTGTGCCGTTGCCGATTGCGATGGCTTCGACTTCGAAGCGGCTGACGATGCCTTGTAAAATGTGGGCGGCTTCGTCTTGTTGGCGTCCCCCGAGAGTCGGGTAGATGACGGTGTCGAAGAGGAGTTTTCCTTGGGCGTCGAGGCAAACTAGTTTACAGCCTGTGCGGAAGCCCGGATCGATGGCGATGATTGGTTTTTCGCCGAGTGCGGGGGCGAGGAGGAGTTCTCGAAGGTTGGAGCCGAAGACTGAGATGGCTTGTTGGTCGGCACGTTTTTTGAGGTTGAGGCGTCCGGCGGTTTCCATGGATATGGAGAGGAGTCGCTTGAAGGCGTCTTTGACTGCTAACTTTACTTGGGCTGCTGCTGGATTGGAGGCGGTTACGAAACGGCGTTCCAATTTATCAATGGCAACATCCTCGTCGGGGCGGACCGACATGGAGAGGATCATTTCGTTTTCACCGCGCCGGATTGCGAGGATGCGATGGGATGGGGCGTCAACAGCGTTTTCCGACCATTCAAAGTAGTCGCGATATTTCGCACCTGCCTCTTCCTTTCCGTGCATGACACGGGAGGTTAGAGTCGAGTTCTTGATATAGAATTCACGGAGTTCGGCTCTGGCGTCCGCGTCGTCGTTGATCCATTCCGCGATGATATCGCGGGCTCCGGCGAGGGCTTCGTCGGTGGAGGCGACTTCTTTTTCGGCGTCGATGTAGGCGGTGGCTTCTTGGGCCGGGTCGACCGTGTCCTCTTGAGCGAAGAGTTGGGTTGCGAGAGGTTCTAGGCCTTTTTCGCGTGCGATCATTCCCTTGGTGCGACGCTTAGGTTTGAAAGGTTGGTAGATGTCTTCGAGGCGGGTGAGCGTCTCGGCTCCAGCGATTTGAGTGGCGAGGGCGTCCGTTAGGAGTTTTCGTTCCTCGAGAGACTTTATGATGGCCTCGCGTCGGTCTTGGAGGGCCTTTAGCTGGGCGAGTCGGTCGCGGATATTGGCGATTTGGACTTCGTCGAGTCCACCGGTCGCTTCTTTACGATAGCGTGCGATGAAGGGGACAGTACCCCCTTCTGCAAGGAGTTTTACGGTAGCTGCGGCCTGGTTGGCTTGAATGCCTAATTCGGCACAGAGAGTGGGTAGGAATTGTTCTGACATGTAGCTCTGAAAGCGGCGAAGAATGCGATTGGTGATGGTTATGGCAAGCGCCTTTCGGATGAAAAGTGTCTTCGGCTTTGTGAGCAGTATAAACGAGCTGCCTCATTTGAGACAGCTCGTGGATGGGGGGAGTGTTTAGTCGCCTGGAACGATCACTTTACCTGCTTTTATGGTTGTTTTGGTCGCTATCTTTGCGGCTTTTACGGGCACTTTGGCAGCGGTGATTACGATGCAGCCTTGGAGGCCGATGAGAGCGACGAGTCCGAGGCAAAGAAGGGCTTTGAGGTAGATGGGGCGTTTCGTTTGTTTATTCATAATAGTTAGTAGTAGCAGTACTATTGGTTATTAAGTTGATGATGTTTCGTAAATTTTGTCTAGCGATACTTGTATTTGGATTACAAGTGGTTTAGCGATTGGACTGAATTGTAATAGATCAACTTATTATGAGCGTAAAGAAAGTAGGAATTCTCACGGCAGGCGGTTTAGCACCCTGTCTCTCTTCAGCAATCGGCGGTTTAATCGAGCGATACACCGAAATCGCACCAGATATCGAAATTATCTGCTATAGGAGTGGATATTGGGGCTTGTTGAAGGGCATTAGTTTCAGAGTTACGGATGAGATCCGTACGAATGCCGGGATTTTGCACCGTTATGGTGGGAGTCCAGTGGGTAATTCTCGCGTAAAGCTAACGAACATTAAGGACTGTGTTAAGCGCGGTCTCGTTAAGGAAGGGGAAGATCCTCAGAAAGTTGCGGCGGACCAACTCGTTAAGGATGGCGTCGATGTATTGCACACGATCGGTGGAGACGATACGAATATTGCAGCGGCTGATCTTGCTAAGTATCTGAAGGAGAATGACTACGGATTACAAGTTGTTGGCCTGCCTAAGACGATCGATAATGATGTCTACCCAATTAAGCAGTCGCTCGGTGCCTATACGGCGGTTGAGCACGGAGCTAATTATTTTTCCAATGTAGTAGCGGAGCACAACTCGAGCCCGCGTATGTTGATCATCCATGAAGTGATGGGACGTCATTGTGGTTGGTTGGCTGCGGCGACCGCTAAGGAGTATCACGATCGTTTGAAGCGCCAGAGCTGGTTGCCGGAAATCGGACTTAGTCGTGAGCGTCACGATGTGCATGCGGTTTATCTTCCTGAGTTGGAGGTAGACTTGGATAAGGAAGCTGAGCGTTTGACCAAGATCATGGATGAGCACGATAATGTGAACATCTTCATAAGTGAAGGTGCGGGCGTTGACGCGATCGTAGCTCAAAAGGAAGCGGCTGGTGAGGAGATCGTTCGCGATGCATTCGGTCACGTACAGCTCGATTTTATCAATCCAGGGCAGTATTTCGCGAAGCAATTTGCGGCGAAGATTGGTGCTGAAAAGGTGATGGTCCAGAAGAGTGGTTATTACTCTCGTGCGGCGGCGGCGAACCCAAAGGATTTGAATTTGATCAAGTCTTGTACAGACAAGGCAGTTGAAGCGGCATTGGCTGGAGAGAGTGGCGTTATTGGTCATGACGAGGACAACAATGGAATCCTCCGTGCTTGTGAGTTCGAGCGCGTTGCGGGTGGAAAGCCTTTTGATCACTCACAAGAATGGTTCGAGGTTTTGCTTGAAGACCTTGGCCAGGAAAAGGGTGCTTCTGTTGTGGTGAACCACTAATTCTAATTCAGTTTTAAAAAGCAAAAGCGAGCAAGGCGTTAGCCTTTCTCGCTTTTTTGGGATATTGAGACTTCCGTATTTTGAAATCCGTACGAGTTATCGTAGCCCCTGTTTTCATGGGGATGTCCCACTTCTTGTTAAAACTTCAGGTGGTATAGTTCTGTGTTAGG
>CAWVWU010000011.1:0-36438 GCA_963933925.1 uncultured Puniceicoccaceae bacterium | reverse complement strand
GCGTCCTTGAGGGAGCACAGCGAACGGGCGGTTAATTTGAAGTTTGAGGTTTTTTGCCGCTTCCGGCTCCTCGTTGATACGCTGGGATAAGGACGCCTTTGGCTGATTGAAAATGTTTCGTCGTTCCGCTTCTCAAGTGTCGCCCGTTGGGCTCGGTAGGAGATTTGAGATTGTCCGGTTGAGGTTTGCTTGCCCGAATAGTCGGACTACGCCAAGGCTGCGACCGACAGGCTATCCGGATCTACATTTTTGGGTTTGATGACTGGGAAGCGGTGTTGATTTTCAATGGCTGCGAAACGGCCTTATTCGTCCCACTCGATGTCGGCTCCGAGTTTGCGGAGGTTTTCGGCGAAGTAGGGGTGGGCCCGGCGTATGGGGTCGGCATTTTTGACGATGCTACAGCCGTCGATACTGGCGGCTGTCATGTAGAGGGCGACGGCGGCTCGGATGATGTAGGGGGCTTCGACGGTGGTTGGGCGCATAGGGCGTTGGCCAAAGACGATGATGCGATGGGGGTCGCTGACGACTGCGTGTGCGCCAAATTTTACGAGTTCGGGGAGCCAGGCGAAGCCGCCTTCGTAGACTTTGTTCCAGAAGTGCATGACGCCTTCGGCTCGAGTTGCGAGGGCGACCATTGGGGGAAGGAGGTCGACCGGGAAGTAGGGCCAGGGGGCTGCTTCTATCTTGGGAAGTAGGTTTGATGTGAAGGGCTCTTGTACTTTTAGGGTTTGATTGGCACGGCAGATCGCGATGTCGCCTTCGTAGTCGATTTGGATTCCGAGTTTGGCGAAGGAGCGGTTGATGAGGGCGAAGTGCTGGGGCTCGGAATCGGTTACATGGACTTCGCCGCCGGTGATGGCTCCGAGGGCGAGGAAGGTGGCGGTCTCGTGATGGTCGGAGGAGATGGTGGCTTCTGTGCCGCCGAGGCTTTCGACTCCGGTGACGGTGAGGATGCTGGTGCCGATGCCTTGGATTTTGGCTCCTAGGCTGACGAGGAATTTGCAGACGTCTTGGACGTGGGGTTCGCTGGCGGCGTTGGTGAGAGTTGAGGTGCCTTTAGCGAGAGCGGCGGCGACGACGAAATTCTCGGTGGTGGTAACCGACATGTAGTCGGCCCAGTAGGAGGCACTGGTGAAGCGGTCCGCTAGAGTAATTTCGAGGGTTGAGATGCGGTCGACTTTGGCTCCGAGGGCTTCGAGAATTTCGAGGTGGGGGTCGAGTTCTCGGATACCGAGCGAGCAGCCTTTGGGGTTGCCGTCGAGACGGATTTTTTTGAAGCGACTGAGAAGAGGTGCGAAAAGGAGGACGGCTGAGCGCATCCCTTGAGGGAGGGCTGAGTTGTCGAATGTGTTTTCTAGGGCACTGTGGTCGAGGCGCATGACCTTGGCTTCACGGTCCCAGTCGATCTTGGAGCCGATGTTGCGAAAGAAATCGACCAGTTTCTCGATATCCGTGATTGCCGGAACGTTGTGCAGGGTGACTGGCTCCGCTGCAATGAGGCTCGCACATAGAATGGGGAGCGCTGCGTTTTTGTTGCCCGAGGGGGTGATGGTGCCCGAGAGGGGTTTGCCGCCGTGTACGATGAGATTCGCCATAGAAAAGTAGTTCGGAAGTAACCTTTCGGGCGGGCGGAGGCTTTTCAACTTGAATCGTTCTAGATGTTTTAATTTCGGGGGAGTTGGGAAAATGGCCCTCGGGGACCTGACTACGCTTTCCGAGCTACGACGGGCATGCGATTGGCCGCTCCCTTGTTGTACTGTAGGTTATTCGGCTTCTCTGAGGCGGAATCGTTTTGATTTGGTTGAGAGGGTGCGGGTGATGTTTTGGGGAGATTGCCCTAGATTCTTAGGAATACGTGGCAGTAATTCGGCTAATACTCGTTACAATATCAATGAATTTAAGTTGATAAGTGCCGTTTTGTAAGCATGTAGGTAGGTTTTGTCGCATTGAGAGTAAAATCCAGTGACGACATTTTTTATCTTGGTTCCTCGTAAGGGGGGCCGTTCTTATTAGTTCAAATTTTCACACGGATCCTGATCCTTTGCGACAGGCACCCTCTTATGAAGACCATTCCAGGATTCCTTAAACGGAAAGCGGCTGGGCAGGCCATAACCATGGTAACCTGCTACGATGCTGCGGTCGCTCGTATCTTGAATAAGACGAGCATTGATGCCCTACTTGTGGGCGATTCGTGTGCAATGGTAGTGCACGGTTTCGATAGTACGGTTCATGCGACGATCGATATGATGGTCACGCATACTGAGGCGGTGAGGCGCGGGGCTCCGGACAAGGTGATTGTGGCGGACCTGCCTTTTTTGTCTTACCGTAAGGGTTTGGATGTAGCGGTCGATGCGGTTGCTGCGTTGATGCGTGCGGGAGCGAATGCAGTTAAGTTGGAGCGTGGACGTGGCAATTTGGAATTGATTCGTCACCTCGTAGAGGGAGGCGTTCCTGTGATGGGGCACTTGGGTTTGACCCCGCAGGCCGTGAATGAGTTGGGCGGCTATAAGCTGCAGGCTCGGAGTGTAGCGGCGGCAAAAGAGTTGCTTGATGAGGCACGTTCTCTGGAGGAAGCAGGGTGTTTTTCGATCGTTTTGGAGTGTGTGCCCGGCAAGGTGGCGCGCGAGGTTACGGATTTATTGGCGATACCGACGATTGGAATTGGTTGTGGTCCCGAGGTGTCGGGTCAGGTTTTGGTGGTCAACGACCTGTTGGGGATGGACGCGTCGTTTTCGCCGCGTTTTGCCCGAAAGTATACGAATTTGAGTCAGGTGATTAGCGACGCCGTGGAAGGGTATTGCGAAGATACAGTGGCAGGGACTTTTCCTGCGGCGGGCGAATTTACGGCATAGGAGAATTTGAGCTATGAAGATTTTTAGAACAATAGAGGGGTGGCGGGCATTTCGCGAATCGATTGGGGAGACTCGATCTTTGGGGGTTGTCCCGACTTTGGGTGGTTTGCACGAAGGGCATTTTGCGTTGATGCAACGGTCTCTGGACGAGAATGACCTGACGGTTGCGAGTATCTTTCTCAATCGCGTACAGTTTAACAAACCAGAGGATTGTGCTAAATATCCAGCGGTCTTTGAGGATGATGTAGCGGCTTTGGAGGCAATGGGAGTCGATGCTGTCTTTGCCCCGGAATTTGGAGACATGTATTCAGATGACTATCGTTATCGTGTTTCAGAGAATAGCTTGTCTAACGAAATGGAAGGGGCACACCGACCGGGACATTTCGATGGGGTGTTAACGGTCGTTTTGAAATTGTTTAATATTGTAGCTCCGCATCGTGCGTATTTTGGCGAGAAAGATTATCAACAGCTTCAACTCGTGAAAGGAATGGTGCGTGCGTTGTTCTTACCGATTGAGGTGATCGCGTGCCCGACGATTCGTGCTTCGGATGGTTTGGCATTGAGTTCTCGGAATCGACGTTTGTCGCCTGAGGCACGTGCTCTTGCGGCAGAGTTTCCACGTATCTTAAAGTCGGCAACGACTGTTCAGGATGCTGAGATCTTGCTTTCGCAGGCAGGGTTTGAGGTCGAGTATGTTGAGGAGAACGATGGTCGACGCCTTGGGGCGGTTGTGGTCGAGGAAGTCCGGTTGATTGATAATATGGATATTTCGGAAATTGAGGTCGGGCAGAAACGAGAATTGGAGGCAATGAATGATTGAGGGAGTAAATCTTTGTATAGACATCGGTAATTCTCAGATGCACGCGGGAGTGTATCGCGATGGCGAGTTGATCCTTCAGTTTCGCAAGGAGTCTTCTTCGCGGGCATCGCGTGATGAGATCGGACTTTTTCTCGTCTCGATCTTGCGCGAGAAGGGAGTTGACCCTAAGGAGATTGAACGGATTGGGATTAGCTGCGTGGTTCCCGATGAAATGCATTCCTTGAAGAATGCGTGCCGCATTTATTTCAGTATCGAACCGGTCTTTCTAGAGGCTGGAGTGCGTACGAAGCTTAAGATAAAGACCAATAACCCCTTGGAGGTAGGGGCTGATCGAATCGCGAATGCGGTAGCGGTTGTTGATTTGTATCCAAATACAAATGCAGTAGTGGTAGACTTTGGGACGGCTATTACTTTGGATGCGATTACTGAGAATCACGAATATCTTGGTGGGTCGATTTGTGCAGGGCTTGGCTTAGCGATGGAGGCCTTGGGGTCGAAGACGGCTAAGTTGCCATTTGTGGAAATCAATCGACCGTATCGTGCGTTAGGAAAAACGACGATAGAGTGTATTCAGTCTGGCCTGTATTTTGGGTATTTGGGATTGATACGCGAGTTGGTCGAACGAATTCGGCAAGAGGCATTTGGTGATGAGGATTGCCGGATTATTGCTACCGGTGGGATTTCTCAATTGTATCGAGATGCTGGACTTTTTGATGAGATCATTCCTGATCTCGTGTTACACGGCGTTAATGTCGTGCTTTCTTTAAACCCGAAGGATGCGCTAAAGGCGCACGTTTAGAACGAGGAATTGCCATGAAACGGACACTATTAAAGTCGAAGATCCACCGAGCGACGGTTACGGATGCAAATTTGGAATATGAAGGGTCGATTAGTATCGACCCGAAACTGTGTGCGGCTGCTGATCTCGTCGAGTTCGAGAAAGTTGATGTGTACAACTGTACGAATGGAAACCGTTTGCACACTTATGTTATTTGGGGCACGGACGGTGAAATTTGCTTAAATGGAGCTGCGGCTCATCTCGCGTCGACAGGTGACCTTGTGATTATCGCCAGCTACGTCGATGTGGAAGAGAAGGATGTCGATGCGTTTCATCCAAAGTTGGTCATGGTGAATCCTGCAGATAACAGCATCAAGGAAGTGAAGGAGCCGAATATTCGTCGTCCTGAGGTGTCGCCTGTGGCGAATTGAAATTGGAGATTTTGGGGTGTGAGCCCCCGAAACCTTTCATTTGTAATGAGATGACCGTTTTCGCTCCTAGCTGTGTTTGGCGAAGGCGTAGGCGAAACTTGCGAGGGTCATGAAACTCCAGACCCAGAGGGGGATGCGCAGGGCACGGAAGACCACTTCTTCAGGAATTTCTTTTTCGAGCATCCATTGGCGAACTCTGCGACTTGCTTTGAGGGTTTGGAAGAAGCAGAGGATCATGAAGCAGTAGAGGAATACGATCTGCTCTTGGGCGATCCCTGTTTCGACATGTTTCCATATTAGGATGGGAGCAAAGAAGACCCCGATAAGGATCATTTGCTTGGAGACGGGGATTAGTCTGAGGAGATTTGCATTTCGGTCCATGGAACCTGAAGTCTGTGTGAAAACGGAGGGTCAGGCTAATCCTGATAGGAGTCGCTGGGCTTTTGCAATTCGATAAACAGGGAGTATGTGCCTAGGTTGGCTGTCTTTGGCGGATTGTTCGTAGCGGGGTGGAGAGGCCTGTAAAAAATAAGTCCGGAGACCTCGTTCCATCGTGATAAGATGGCCAGAGGCGTCCGGACTTGAAGTGTTTAGGCTGTAAGGTGCTCTTAGTTCAGGCTAAATTGGCAGCCTACCATGTCGCGAGTGCGTTGGCAGATGTCGTTGTCTTCTGACATAACGAGGCAGCGTTGCATGAGTGATACACGTGCTAGCTCTTCCGGGCTCGAGTGGATGCTATCGGCCGCTGCGTTGAGCATTGACCATTCTTCGTCGTTGAGGGGGATATTGATCATTAATTTCATGTGTATATTAACGGGTGACCCTTGGTGTCCTTTAGGTAATTTACTTGTAAATTGAGGTATACTACCCAGTTGAGGTGTTCGGTTGAGAGCTTTTACTTGGGTAGCTTTAGGGGGCGTTTGCAGGAGCTTTTAAAAAGCTTTGGAGAATGGTTTAACTCTTTGAAATGTAGACCGATTTAAGTGGCGGGAACATACTATGATTACGCACGCAATTGAATTAGAAGATCTAGCTACCGATTTGGAGGAACTTTCAGTGTCACCACAAGTGCTACCGAAGCTCCAACAGATGGTGGCCGACTGCAATACGAACCCTGACGAGATTCGGGACATGATTCGTTTGGAGCCCGCTTTGAGTGCTATGATTCTGAAGACGGCGAATAGTGCGTACTATAATCCTGGGTATCACATCGATTCCGTGGATGACGCTATTATGAACCTCGGCTTTAGCGATGTGTACCAGATTTGCACAATGTTGGCATTTTCAGATGTTTTGGCGACTGCACTTCCAACTTATGGAATGTCCGCAGGTGAATTTTGGCGTCGCTCTGTAGCGTGTGCACTGGCGATGGAAAGGTTGGCTCGCAAATACAGCGAAGACCCAGGTGCGGCCTATACGATTGGGTTGTTGCATGGGATCGGGATGATCTTTCTGGAAAAGGAAATTGAGAAAGTCCCAGGTATTCAATTTAAGAATGCGTTGCCGAAGGATGCAGCGATTGCGTCTGAGGAATTAAAGATTTTTGGCGTGAACCACGCTTCAGTGGGAGCTTCAGTTATGAAACGTTGGGGATTCTCTGACGAGGTGGTTAAACCAACGCTTTGTCAATTTGAGCCAGCGGAAGCGGGGAAACACGAACGTATGGCGTGCTTGGTTTCGTTTGCGAAGCGAATGATCGGCACCATCATCAATGATGGAGCTTCGGGTGCGTCGTTACCTGGTCCTGATCCACTGTTGATCGCACTCTTGCACTTGAGCAAGGAGGAGTATCAACGGGTTGTAGATAAGCTTCGTGTGAGTTTCAAAAAGGCAGAAGGACTTGCGGGAGCGAAGATTAAGGGCTCAAAGGTCGAGGGCGGCGTGAAGAAGATAATTTCGGATACGATGGGATATGGTCAAAGGCAGATTCGAAGCTGATCGTCGATAAGGAGATCTGAAAGAATGACTTGCGCCCGTAATATCTTTGAGCAATCACTAGGTGTACAGGGCTTTGCCGGCGATCCAACATCGCTGACCTGCTAGAAAACTAACTACCCTATAGTTATGAGTGACACGAATTTGATTGATTGGGAGCAACTTGAAATGATCTTCGGCGAAGACGAAGAGGATTTTGATGATGATATGGCGGAGCTTTTTCAGGAGTTCCTAGAAGATGTCGTTGAGAATTTCGGGCAGATCGATGCTTTGGACTTCGAAGCGAATCGTGAGGCAATTGGAAAATTGACTCACAAAATTAAGGGTTCATCCAGTAATTTTGGTTTCGCGAAGGTTGCGATAACCTTGGCTCACATTGAGGACAATATTCAGTCGATTGGGCTCGATGATTTTAACCAATCGTTGGCTTCGGCTAAGGCGGATTTTGAGGTTTCTCAAAAGGAGATATTCGCTCGTTATCCAGCGTTGGTGACTTCCTAAACGTATTGAAATCGGGTGCTACCGGCTTGATGTAATATTGAGCAGCGAGTAAGTGTTCTATTGTGAAGGTTCTGCTTCAGGTTTTTTTGATCGTTTTGCTCTCATTCGTGGGAGGGGTGGCTTCGACGTACTTTCATTCAGAGGCTTCTCGGTTTGTGGCTTCGTCAATTGAGTTGAATCTCGATGAGGTCGATGGCTTTGAACAGGTGTTTTGGGTTGATGCTCGAACGAACGAGGATTTCGAGGCAGGGCATTTGGAAGGGGCTATTTTACTCAATGAAGAGTATTGGGAGGAAGGCTTTATGGGATTTATGATGTCATGGATGCCGGAGGTGCCGGTTGTTGTGTACTGTTCGAGTCGGAGTTGTGCACGCTCTCATGAGGTTGCTCGCCGTTTGCGCGAAGAGTTGGGTGTTGATAATGTTTATGCACTCAAAGGAGGCTGGGAGGTCTTGGAGGGACGATGAAAGGGGTTCGGTATCTATTTCTTGTTCTCGTTGCCGGGGTGTTTGTCTACGCTGGGATCCTCAAGGTACTGGATCCGAAGGCTTTTTTGACGGCGATTCTGACGTACGAAGTGTTTCCTTATAATTGGGCGGTTGCGGCGAGTTTGGGTCTTCCGTATTTCGAGATTTTGGCTGGAGCCGCCTTGTTGGTGCCTGCGTGGCGTTCGACTGGGATGCTCCTGGTGGCGGGGATGTTGATCGTTTTTTTGGCTTTGATTCTGCAGGCCTTTGCTCGTGGATTATCTATCGATTGCGGTTGTTTTGGACCGAATGAGGCAAAGGATTCTACAGATTACGTGTGGGTATTGGCGCGGGACTTCGGCTTATTGGCTTGCCTAGGTGCTTACCTTTGGCTGGATAGGCGCCACGGTGGAGCCAAGTTGGATTCTGCTGTGTGATTGATTATGGTAAGCAAAGGAGATCGTTTAAACCTGAATTTTCCCACGGAGGCACTGCGTGCTGGGAAACGTTGGCAGGGTGAGTTTGCGGATTTGTTGGAAGGCCCAACTGTTGTTTCGGTCTACATGCGAAACAATACCAGCAGTTGCGATAAGCAGGTTGCGAGTCTGGTAGAGTCTTCCAAAGCGATTAGAAAGCTCGGTTATAATCTAGTCGTGGTGAGTAAAGACACATTGAATTCCCACTGTAAATACGCTGAGGAGCAGGAGGCTTCGTATACTTTCGTATCCGACAAGGAGCACCTGTTTGGTAAAGCAGCAGATTCGATTCTCGAAAAGAAGATGTATGGAAAGGTCTTTCTGGGCCCTTCTCGCTCGGCCTATTTGCTTGATGCCGAAGGGGAAGTGCTCGACGTGATTGAGAAAGTCGAGCCCGCCTGCCACGGTGCGCAAGTGGTGGAAGCGATCAAATCGCTTTCGTAAGATTTGCTGAAATTGCGGTTCTGATCGCAAGAACGCTTGTTAAGCAAACTGAGTTATGCCTTAACAATGGCATAGCACATGTCTTTTACTTGCGTTACAGTACAGGGTGAAATTGCCAAAGAGACTCTTGATCGATGGGATCGGGATCATTCTTGGCATCCGTTTACTCAGATGCAGGAGTATGTCGGATTGCCTCAGCTCCATGTCGATCGCGGGGAAGGTTGTTGGCTTTATGACACCGAGGGGAATCGTTATTTGGATGGGAATGCCTCGGTTTGGACAAATGCTCATGGCCATAACGATCGTGAAATTAACGAGGCTCTGATCTCTCAATTGGGAAAGGTGGCACATTCGACCTATCTTGGTTTGAGTCATCCCGTGGGGGCGGAGTTGGGGCGTCGATTGGCGGACGTTTCGCCTGAGGGGCTTGAACGAGTGATATTTAGCGACAATGGGTCATGCGCTATCGAGATCGCTCTCAAGTTGTCATTTCAGTATTGGCAATTGGAGAGTAGCCCAGAAAAGCGTCTCGTTGTCGGGATGGAGGGCGCGTACCATGGTGATACTTTTGGGACGATGTCGGTTGGGAATTCCGAAGCGTTCCATGGGAGGTTTGCTCCGTGGTGTTTCGAGACACTGAGCTTTCCTGCACCGAGTTGTTTGGAGGTTGCGGGTGAAACCGATTTGGTGGCCATGGATTCAAGTTTGGAGGCATTGGAAACGTTGCTGAATGACCGTTCGGATGAAATCGCTGCTTTAATACTGGAACCCTTGATTCAGGGACCAGCGGGAATGCGTTTGCAGCCGCGTGGTTTTTTGAAAGCAGTTGAGAATTTGTGCCGGAAGCATTCTGTTCACTTGATTCTCGATGAAGTGTTTGTGGGCTTCGGGCGTACGGGAACTTTGTTTGCCTGTGACTCTGAGGAGGTAGAGCCAGATTTCTTATGTTTAGCGAAGGGCTTAAGTGCGGGCTATTTACCCTTGGCGGCGACCCTGACAAGGCAGTCGATTTACGAAGCCTTTTTGGGCGATTTCGATCGTGGAACGGGATTTTTCCACGGGCATACGTTTACTGGTAATCCTCTGGCGGCGACGGTTTCTCTGAAGAGTTTGGAAAAGGTTCAGCGTTTGGTGAACTCCGGGAGATTGTCGGACACAATCGAATACTTCGGGAAGAAGTTGAAAGAGAGTTTTTCTGGACACAGCAACGTTCGGGAAATTCGGCAACGGGGATTGGCCGCGGCGATCGACCTCTACCTCGGTGAAGGTGCTGAGCCGTGGGAGGTGAATGAGCGTATGGGGATGCAGGTCTGTGTGAAGGCCCGCGAATTCGGGCTATTGTTGCGGCCGCTAATGGATTCGGTTTTGATCGTTCCTCCGCTCGTAATCTCCAATCAAGAAATAGACTTTTTGTTCGAAAACCTCAACGCCTCGATCGAGGCCACTTTAATTGATTCTAAGGAAAATAATAAACTCAAGGAAGACGAGATCTGAGTTCGACTTGGACTCCTTCCAATAATTCAAGACCCCAATACATTATGAGCTATACTCTAGAAGAAGTCCGCGACATCTACAACTTACCATTTACGACTTTGCTTTTTCGTGCCCAAGAGGTGCATCAAAAGTTTCAGGATCCGACGGGTATCCAGCTAGGCACCTTGAAGTCTATAAAGACGGGGGCATGTTCCGAAGATTGCAAGTATTGCCCACAGTCGGCACATAACGATACGGGGTTGGCTCGCGAATCTTTACTCGATACGGATACGATTATGAAGGATGCAGTTGCTGCCAAAGAAGGCGGGGCATCTCGTTTTTGCATGGGTGCGGCATGGCGTCGCGTTCCTCGTGGCGAGCAGTTTGATTCATTGTTGAATACGATTAGTTCTGTAAGTGAGTTAGGGCTCGAAGTTTGCTGTACTCTAGGGACTCTGGAGGAGGATCAAGCGGAGGCTATTAAGGATGCTGGTTGTTCGGTGTATAACCATAATGTAGATACATCTAAGGATTACTATAGCGAGATTATTACAACGCGTACTTACGAAGAACGAATCGATAATATCGAAAAAGTTCGTAAGGTTGGGATGGAAGTTTGCAGTGGTGGGATTATCGGAATGGGTGAGCCAGTCGAGGAACGCATAAAGATGGTTCACGAATTGGCGACTATGGATCCGTATCCAGATTCCGTGCCCATTAATGCCTTGATCGCGTGTAAGGGGACACCATTGGAAGATCAGAAATTCATCGATAGCTTCGAGTTCGTTCGTATTATCGCCACGGCACGTATCACGATGCCAAAGGCGATGGTTCGCCTTTCGGCGGGACGCACCGAGATGAACGACGAGATGCAGGCTCTCTGCTTTGTCGCGGGTGCCAACAGCATCTTCCTTGGAGAGAAGCTTTTAACCACCGGTAACCCTGATATGAAACGCGATTTTGAGCTCCTTGATCGCCTCGGTCTCAAACCACTCGATCCAGAGGTCGCTCGCGAGATCCACGCGCGTGCAGAGCAGGAGACGGTTTCCGTTTAGTCGGACAGGACAGATGAAGACTATTCTGGTATCGGGGAACGACACTGGTATAGGCAAAACATGGACAGTGGGCAGCTTGGGTCGTATCCTTTGCGAGCAAGGCTACACTGTCCAAATTGTTAAGCCGGTGGAAACCGGCATTTCCGATGGTAAGGAGTCGGATGCCTCAACCGCATTGAAGCGGTGTTCGAGTGATCGAGCATCGAGCTATGTATTGCGTACCTTTGCTGAACCGATCGCCCCTGCATGCGCGGCTGCTATGGAAGGTCAGCCATTTTGCTTCGATAAAATAGTGGCAGAGTCTATGGACTTGCCTGAGGTCGACTTTCGAATCGTGGAAGGGGCTGGGTCCTTGGCAGTTCCCTTTGATAATAGCGGTCGAGATTGGGCCGATTTTGCCAATGCGATTGCGGCAGATTTCGTGATTTTGGTAGTCGAAGATCGTTTGGGTGCGATTGGGCAGGCTCGAATGGTACATTTCTATGGTGTGGCCAAAGGCCTTAAGGTGGGATTGTGGCTGAACCAATTGGTGGAGTGTGACGAAAGGGTACGTCAATCGACATTGGATACATTAAATGGTTTAGGTCTCCCTATTTGGGGTCGGCAAGCTTTTGGTGTGGACGAAGTGGCGAATCTGAAATCATTTTGGATGGATTGAAATATGGATTTCCGATTGGAAGAGAGATTGCTGGCTCCTTTGCTGGAGCGTGAAAAAAGCGGCCTAGAACGAAGAGTTCGACTGTTTGACAGCGGCGATGGTTTTTTGGATCTATCTAATAACGACTATCTCGGATTGGCGAAACATCCGAAAATAGTGGAGGCGGCTAAGAAGGCGATTGATCGATTCGGCTGTTCGTCGTCCTCGTCCCCCTTGATCACTGGTTTTGGTGTGGCGCACGAAGAGTTGCTTGAATCGCTCTTAGTATGGCATGGATTCGAGCACGGGATGATTTGGAATACGGGCTATGCTGCGAATCAAGCTGTATTGAGTGTCCTGCCTCAGAAAGGGGATTTAATCTTAGCGGATCGCCTGATTCATAATA
The DNA here is from genome assembly GCA_963933925.1 of uncultured Puniceicoccaceae bacterium. Taxonomy (GTDB): domain Bacteria; phylum Verrucomicrobiota; class Verrucomicrobiia; order Opitutales; family Opitutaceae; genus JAKYXN01. Next base: position 24,163 of record CAWVWU010000011.1, on the reverse strand, counting down.
GTATGGTGACGGGGATTTTGAGAAGCGGTGCTCGGTTGATTCGATATCCTCATTGTTCTGTTGAAGACTTGGAGGTTCAGTTGGAGAAGGAGTCGAATGGGGGTCGTATCGTCTTTGTTGTTACTGAATCGGTATTTAGTATGGATGGAGATTATCCGGACCTTTCTCGCATTGCCGCGTTGAAAGAGAAATATCCATTCTTTTGGATCGTAGATGAAGCCCATGCCTTGGGTTGGTACGGCGAGAAAGGGAGTGGGCTGGTTGAGGCGTTCGATGTGGCGGAGCATGTTGACCTTGTTGTGGGAACGATGGGGAAAGGACTCGGGTCGATGGGAGCGTATACGCTCTTTCACAACGCAACTTTAAAGCGATATTTCGAAAACTTTTCGAATGAATTCATCTATTCCACTTATCTCTCTCCCGTTTCTGCGGCGGTAGGTAAGGCGTCGATCGAATTGATTCAAGGAATGTCTTTTGAACGGGTAGCGGCGAGAAAGTATTCAATGCATCTGCGCAAGCGTTTGCAGGATATCGGATTGTTGGTTCCTGCCGGTGATGCACCGATTGTTCCGGTTGTGATGGGGAAGGCTGATGTTGCGATAGGAGCATCAAAGAGTTTGGAAGATGCTGGGATTCGAGTGGGCGCTATCCGTCCGCCTACAGTTCCGAAAGGTGAGAGTCGATTACGGATATCGTTAAAGGTTGGAATGTCTCAGGGAATTAAGGACAAAATAGTAGAGACGTTGAAGCCATATGGGAGAGAGGTCAGAGAAGGATGAATGCAGTTTTTATTAACGGCTGGGGGATTTCTCAGGATACAGCCCGTACATTGCTTGAAGGCCTCGGGATGTTTGATTCAGTCGCGGTGATTCAACCCGTACGGCAATGGAAGGAATTGGCATCCGGACTGGCAGGGAAGGCTGATGTGCTCATAGGGTATTCCACGGGAGCTTTTCTCTTGATGGATAATTTGGAGTTCGCGAAGGCGTTTTCACGCCGCGTTTTGCTCGCACCTTTTTTGGATTTTAAACTCGAGGGGGGCATGGGTGGCAAGACCCGTGCGGGTCAACTCAAAGTATTGATGAGGTGGTTGGGACGAGATCCAATGGCTGCTCTGGCGGATTTTTACGCGAAAGCGAAAATAGGACAGGCGGTACCGGATGATCTTCCAGTGTCTCCTCTGGATTTGGTATGGGGGATCGAACGTCTTTTGGAAGAGACTCGAGATGTATTAGCGATGGGTGGCTTTGAGGCGCATATTGGAAACGAGGATGCCTTGATCGATGCAGCTCGCCTAAAAGAGTTGGTAACATCTGTTACGATACATGAGGGAGTCGGCCATGGTCTTGAAGAGTTGTTGAAGGCTTGGAAGGAAGGAGTAGGAAGGTAATGCGTTTTGGGGATAAAGCTCAGGCGTATGATCAGAACGCTCGTATTCAAACGACTATATCGAACTGGCTCTCGGAGTGGCTTGAACATGATGGCGAAGGGTTGGATGCATTTGAATTTGGGGCTGGCACAGGTGGATTTACACGCTATTTGGAGGTCATAGGTTTTGGCTCTCTTGTTGCCACAGATATATCGCCTCGGATGATTGAAGTGGGTAGGGAGTCTTACCCGAAGGTCGATTGGCGAATGGCCAATGCGTGGGAGAGGCAAACGTGGTCGGTGGATCGAATTTATAGTAGTAATTTGCTTCAATGGTGCCCTTCTCCCGAGGATACTTTGTCTCAATGGAAATCGAACTTGAAACCAGGGGGGAGGATGCTGGTGAGTGTTTTTGTAGCGGGGAGTTTGAAGGAGTTTTCTGCGGTGGATCCGAGCTTTAATGCATTTCCTTGGCGATCGTCTGAGGAATGGATTTCACTATTTGAGCAAACAGGTTGGCTCGTTGAACGATGGGGTGTTTGTGAGTACGTGGAGGAATATGAGTGTGCTCGAGCGGCATTGCGATCGCTACATTCCTTGGGTGCAGTTGAAGATCGGAGAAAGAGTTTCCGAGAGTTGAACCGATTCTTGAAGGCCTGTGATAGAACGGTCGAGGGCGGTGTGTTTCCTTTGAGTTGGAAGTCTCTTAGGATCGAGTGTGCGGTTTAGTTTGGTGGTTGGGCGAGTCCCTCTTTAATTTGTCATAGAACCTTGGTGACGAAATTGGCCCACGACTTTTGCAAAGTGGTGTGTTCGAGTGATTGTTTTAGCTGCTGGAGGAATTTCTGACGTGTGAGTTCTTCGGCTCCGAGGCGTTCGAGGTGTTCGCTGGGGACTTGGGCGTCGATGAAGTGGAAATCGTGGTCTTGGGCGAATTGGCAGAGGTGGGCAAATGCGGTTTTGGAGGCGTCTCGGGAGTGGTGATACATGGACTCGCCGAAGAAGGCTTTGCCGAGGGAGATGCCGTAGAGGCCGCCGATGAGGTTTCCGTCTTGGTAGGTTTCGAAGGAGTGGGCGATGCCGAGTTGGTGTAGTTTTATGTAGGCGACGATCATCTCTTCGGTGATCCAGGTGCCGTCTTGGTCGGGTCGGGGAGCTTGGGAGCAGTTGCGGATGACGGCTTCGAATTGGGTGTCGATGCGTTGCTCGTATTTTTGGGATTTTATGAGACGGGTGAGGCTCTTGGAGATTTTGAGATTCTTTGGGTGAAGAATCATGCGTGGGTCTGGCGAGTACCAGAGCATGGGCTCGCCTTCTGAATACCAGGGGAAAATGCCGTTGCCGTAGGCGTTGACGAGGCGTTCAGGGGAGAGGTCGCCGCCGACGGCGAGAAGGCCGTCTGGTTCAGCGTGGGTGGGGTCTGGAAAGATGGGAGCCTCTTCTAGGCGATAGATAGGCATATCGTGGGCGGGGTTCTAAGTCTGTTTCGTTAAATCTCAAATTTGGGATTCTTCATGCTCAGTCTTCATTGGGAAAATAGGGGGTGATGGAAGATGATGAAGATTTGATCAGTTATGGTCTGGGGAGTTCGTTTTCGCTCCCGAAGCGTTGCACGAGGCGGGCGTAGGCGGTGGCCTTCGTTGCGAGATTGGCTTCTGTAATGAAGAGGCTGGCCCAGGTGTCCGAGGGGATGACTTCTCCTTGGGCTTGGGTGCGGTTGTGTTGAATGAGTTTGGCGTTGTCGTCGAAGTCGAGCGTCCAAGGGAGTTGGAAAATAGTTTTGGTGTGGTCGGCTGTGATGAGGAGTGCCCCGAGTTTGGGTTCGCCGTCAGGGGTGGTCTGGGCCCGCACGGAGGAGATGAATGAGGCCATGCGTAGGTTGTAGACGAGGATGAGGTCGCCTAGGGTTTCGATGAGAGTCTCGGAGCTTTGGACCGCGGCGTTGGGGAGGGTGAGGTTGATGTAGCTGCCGAGGTGCTTCTTGCCGAGGAAGAGGGGGAGGATGCCGTTGAGCTCTTCGAAGATGTGTTCGGCGTATTGGGCCATGGCCTCGTGGACTCCGGAGGTGTTGGGCGTGTTGTCGAGAAGGAGTTGCTGAAGAGTGATAGCCATGTGGGCAGTGTTTGAAGGGGGAGGTTCAAGTCCAGCGGAAATTTGGCTTTGTTGTTGATTGGGCTGGGAATGAAAAAGGACGAGCGGGTGGGCTCGTCCTTGTTGGGTTTTGAAAGTGTGCTGTTTTGAGCTACTCGGATTTCTCTTTGAATGCGAGGGATGCGGAGTTGATGCAGTAGCGTTGTCCGGTAGGTTTTGGGCCATCTGGAAAAAGGTGTCCGAGGTGTCCGCCGCAGTTGTTGCAGTGGACTTCGGTTCGCGTCATCCCGTGGCTTTGGTCGACTGTAGTCCCGACGTTGTCTGGAGCGGTGGAGTCGTAGAAGCTGGGCCAGCCTGTTCCTGAATCAAACTTATGAGTGCTGTCGAAGAGTTCTACTCCGCAGCCTCCGCAAGCGTATTGGCCCGTTTCTTTGTTGTTCCAAAATGTGTTGCGGAAGGCTCGTTCGGTGCCGTGTTGGCGGAGGACGCGGTATTGCTCGTCGGTGAGCAGGGCTTTCCATTCTTCTTCGGTGCGCGTGCTGGCGACTTTGTCGGCGATGGTGTCCGCGAGGCCTTCGCCGGATGGGATGGCACAGGCATCTTCTGGGCAGGCTTCGGCGTTGAGGTCTTCGGTGGTGGTGGGTTTCACGTCTTCGTTCATTGCTATAAGAGTGGATAGGGTCAGGGCTAATGCGCTGACGAGGGAAATTATGAGTGTTTTATGCATTTTGGGATGGGTTCGTTATCAGATGAAACGAATGGAGACAGTGTTTGCATGCGACTGGGAGCCTGATGGGCGTCCGTTGTTTTGGGTAGAAAAAAAGCGGCTCGGCGCCGCTTTTGGTTTTGTTTGGTTATGAATTTTTCAGAATTTTTCTGATGTCTCGTTTCATCCAATCTTTGATGAGTCTGTCTGTGTAGTGAGTGATTTCTCGATAGCCTACGTGGATGTCGTGAAGATAGGTCATGTTTTTGAGGTTGGCCTCACTTTGTGAAACAGTGTTCCCGTCGGCATCTTGGATGGTGTAGTCGAATTGGATTCGTGGCCAATAGATCTCTTTGTAGATTCGGATGTCTTGGAGTTGTGAGTAGAAGGGGTCTTGGTCTCCGGCGAGGTCGACGTCTTTAACGGTGACCTGTATGGTATATCCGTCAGGAAGGTTTCGAGAGGCTCCCTTGGTGAACGCTTTTTCGAGTCGGCCTGTGATGTAGGTTATGTCCTTGTCGGTCGTGATGGCTCCCATCTCGATATCAGTGAATGACTCGGGGTCTTCGAAGGTCACAGTGGCGGTGCCTTTTGCGCTTAGAAGCGACGGCATGAAAACGGCAAGGATGGCGACTGATAGACCAATTTTCTGTGTGAATTGATTTAATTTCATAGCTCTTTTCTAGATTGTTTTGTTTTGAATGTTGAGAGATACGGTTTGTTGAGTTTCTACTTATATATACGTTTAAGTCGCGTTGAGTGTTTCAATATCTATCAGATTTTCCAAATTTGCGAGAGAGAGGGGACGATTTGTGTTCTATGACATTGAATTGAAGCGGCTCTAAATCAGCTTGACAAAGACAGGACGAATTATTGGTTAGCGCGTTCAAATAGATTTGGCAACTCACCATGGCAGACGCAAAAAAAAGCACTTCTAAGAAGACTGAATCGAAGCCCGATACCAGTAAGAAAGCGAGCACACCTTCCACAGGCTCTACTGCCCAGAATGGTAAAGGGGACGCTCCGCGTAATTGTTTTAGCGACGAATATTTGAAGAATTTCGACTCCATCGATTGGAGTAAATAGGTTAGGACGCATCGTCGGCCCAGATGTTTTGGGTGATGAGCTGCTTGAGTGCGGCTTCGGCCCAACCCCGATTGGCTGCTGGGCTGGCGGGAGAGGGGTGAAGAACTTTTCCGTGTTTGATATCGATTCCTTGTAGGGCGTGGCGGGCTCGGGTTTGAGCGAAGGCTCCGACTCCGACAATCCACTCAGGTTTGAGGGTTTCGATGCAGCGTTTTAGATGGCGATCACAGGCTTCGAAGAGAGGGGTAGATTCGGAGACTGGGAGTTTGTCGGGCGTCCGGTTGCGAGCACTTTCTTCCATGAAGACGAGTGGACAATAGTTGAGGACGAAGTGATCTGCAAAGAAGGCCTCGGGTGTTTTGAATCTGTCTTGAAAGAGCCCCCATAGCCTGCGGCCGGATACTTCCGATTTTTCACAGGCGAAGCCGAGAATGGGGCGTTTGGGGTGCTCTGGGCAGGGGCTTTCGACAGGTTCGTTGATCCCCATCCAGTTTTTGACTGCGTTGATTTCTCCAAAGGGCACGCCTACTTGAGCCATTCCCCAAGGGCCGGGGTTCATTCCCATAAAGACTATTTTCTTCTGGGAGTTGGCGTAGCGTCTCAGGTAGGTTTGGTGGGGGTGCCTTGCGTAGTCTAGTGGGTTATAGACGTAGGTAACCGGCTGTGAAAACTGTAGTGAATCGACTTCAGTCCTGAGCTTCTGGGCGGCGGCCACCATTCGATCGGATAGACTCATGGTAGGATGGGAGCAGATCCCTAGGCACAGTTCAACTGGAAGATGCGAGGAGAATGCTTGGCCCGAAAGGGCATTGGGGCTCTGTCTCTCTTTAGAAAGGAGAGCTTTGAGTAAGGTTTTCGGGCGACTTCAGGCGATCTGAGGAATCATGTAATTCCTCTACGGGAACGCTCGGGAGATAATCCTCGTGAACAGGAATGTTCGAACAGAGGCGTTCGAGCTGTGGATGATCTTGGAGGCGTTGAAAAACGTGTGTGAGGAGAATTGCATCTCCTTTGGCGTCGTGACGACGAATTGACGATAAACCTGCTGAGAGGCGTTCTGCGATATCGTCGAGATTGTTGCGCAATCGTGAGAAGTCTTTCCAGAGGACTTCGAAGATGTCCATGGTATCGATAAAGCGTACGACGCGTCCGGGATCGCCGGATTGCTTCATCGTTTTGCGGATGAAGTTAAAGTCAAAACGGTAGATATCGTGACCAAACAAGGTCGCGTTGCCCGCGAATTTTGAAAATTGCTGAAGGGCTTCGAAAGGTTTTGGAGCTCCGGCGACGTGGGAGTCTCTTACGCTGGTCAGCGCTTGGATGTTTTTTGGAATTGGCTTACCGGGATCAACGTACGTCTCGTAGGTATCCTGGATTTCCATTCGCATACCGCCCATGCGTATCGCAGCGAGTTGAGTGATCTCTTCTTGCTTGTAACGCAGGCCCGTGGTTTCGAGGTCGAAGGCGACTAATTCGCCCACGCCTAAAAGCGGGTGGAAATTTTTCCAATGGTTTGAGTTAAGCGGTTTCACGTCAGTGAATGTTTGCAGTTATATCCTGTATGAGTTGACCGTAAGAATCGAGCTTTCGTTCCTTATCGGTTCACTAATTACAAATTATAATACTTAGTGAATCGACCTCAGCGACGAAAAGTTGATTTATATGAAAAACGGAAGGGCTTTTCTTACGTTGATTTCATAAACGTCGAGCACTAATCGTGCCTTGTGCGGTATTTTTACGGATTCTTCTCCAATTGCCTTAATTCGAGCTGATAAATCGCGCTTTACTCGGACTTGGGCATGTAGTCATGCTGCGGAGTATGAATTCACTCTTAGCTGGTCGCGAAATTCTGATTGTAGACGACGAAAATATTCTGAGAAAGCGCCTGGCGAGGTTTTTGGAGGGGCAGGGTGCAAATGTGACTGCGTTGTCGACCTTCACGGAAGGAAAGAATGCTCTGGAATCTTTGTCGTTTGATTTCGCGTTGTTGGACGTGCATCTCCCCGATGGGATTGGGATTGATCTCCTAGATTTGGCCAAAGGCGTGACGTCGGTCATTATGACGGCGGATGGAGGGGTTGAAAGTGCGGTGGAAGCGATGAAGCGTGGGGCTGCGGATTATTTGAGTAAGCCTTTTGATATTCCAGAAATCGTTATTGTGCTATCGCGTTGTGCGGCGGCCCGACGGAGTGAGCGGTCACGTGAACACCGACAAGGTTCAGAGAATGCGGCAGCGGGGGAGAAGGAAATTCATTTTGGTGAATCTCTGAGTGATATGAAATCTAAGTTGGAGCTGATTCTCGCTGCGGATCGCCGGTTGGATGGACGATTGCCTCCGGTTTTGATTGAGGGAGAGACCGGGACCGGGAAGTCGACATTGGCGAAATGGCTTCATGCGAAGGGGCCACGTCGTTCTGAGGAGCTCGTTGTGGTAAATTGTGCCGCCTTGCCTGAAAATTTAGCCGAGTCCGAGTTATTTGGGCACGAGAAGGGGGCATTTACGGATGCGAAGGAAAAGCGGATTGGGCTTTTTGAGGCGGCAGATGGAGGGACATTATTTTTGGATGAGATAGCGAGCCTTTCTCCTGGATTGCAGGCGAAGGTATTGGTGGCGATCGAAGAGGGCAAAATCCGTCGCGTGGGAGCGTCTCGGGAGGTAATGGTCGATGTACGTTTGATCGCGGCTTCAAATCAGAATCTCCGTACTTTGAGTGAGGAGGGGCAGTTTCGTGAGGATTTGTATCATAGACTGAATTTGCTTCACGTCGAAATTCCACCGTTGAGGGGGCGTCCGGAAGACATCGTTCCTTTGGCGGATTATTTGGCGGCTGGAATTGCTCAGCGTTATCGGTTGGGGAGTATTTCGTTTTCGGATGCGGGTAGGGCACAATTGATCGGCTATTCGTGGCCTGGGAATATTCGTGAGTTGTCCCATGAGATTGAACGCTCGGTTATATTGGGAGATGCGACCGCTTTAGAGTTTCCTACCTTACGGGGAGTTCTTGGGGAGGTCTCTGAGTCGACAGCTGGTTCGGATTGGCTCAACCCATCGTGGTCATTTCCTGAGGAGGGGTTTGATTTGGAGGTGGCGATCGACCGGATCATCGCGAAGGCGGTTGAGCAAGAGGGCGGGAATGTGTCACGTGCTGCTCGACTCTTAGCGGTGTCGCGAGACTATATCCGCTATCGCAATAAGAAGCGGTCGGAGTAGGAGCGGTTGGGCTCATTGGGGAATATTTCCCATCCCAGATTCAAATGGGGGGGTCGTTTTGGGGAGTATTTCCCAATTCAGAGAATCTAGGAAACGCTATTATTCGTTGTAAGCTATTGGTTATAAGGTGCTAATGTCCGCTTTGGGAAGTTGGCACGGTCTCTGCATTTATGGGTTCAAGTTAACTCAAATTTAAATCGATAAAAACAACCCAAGGAATAGACGAATTATGAAAAAAGTAATATTAGGAATCGCAGTTTTATCAGTAGGACTTGGTGCAAATATGTATGCGGCAGGGGGTAACTCGAATGGACGTGGTGATTTGCAACGTATCGAGAAGATTTACGATCAGCTTCCAGAAGAAGTTCAGGAGCAGGTAGATACTTATAAGGCTGAGCGTCAGGAGCTGCGTGATACCTTGAAAGGTCTTTTGGCCGATCTTGGTGAAGAAGCGACTGCTGAAGAAAAGGAAGCAGCGATTTCTCAATTTAAGGAAGACTATGCAGACGAAATTGCTGCTCGTCGTGATTCAGCTAAGGAAACTTGGGAAGCGGTACGTGAAAATCGTCCCGAGCGTTCGGAGCGTCCAGAACTATCGGAAGACGTTCAAGCTTTGGTTGATGCCCGCAATGCAGATAAGGATGCATTGAAGGAAGCACGTCGTACCGCTATTGCTGATCTCGGTGAAGATGCGACTCGTGAAGAGAAAAAGGCAGCTATCGAAGCGTTTAATGAAGCAAATGCTGATGCTCTTGCTGCGTTGAAGGAGCTTGGTCAGGACGTTCGTGACGCCGTTCGTGCAGAACGCGAAGGTGCTGAAGAAGTCGTAACCGTTGAAGAAGAAGCTGAAGATGTAAGCTCTGGAAATGAAAGAGAGCCCTCTGATGCGATGCGTGAAGCTCGTGAAGCATTCAAGGGCAAGCGCGAAGCGATCATTGCATCAGCTCGCGAAGCTCGTGAGGAGCTCGAAGGTTTGACTAAAGAAGAGCGCGAGGAGCGAATCAAGGAGATCCGTGGTGAGATCCGTGAAGCGAAGCGTGAGTTGAAGAATAGTCGTCGTGCAGCGATCGAAGAAGCAAGGGATGAAGCTGAAGACGCAGTCAGCGATGAGCGCCCTGAAGAATAAAATTTGTTGATCAGCCAAAAATCAACAGCGGGTGTTTGTGTCGGAGGGACGTGAGCACCCGCATTTTGCGTATAAAGATTAGTCCCTTTACAGTCGTTGATCCCCATCGTTTCCCTTCATTTCTTGGTTAAGTCCCCCTTCATGATCTGTCCGCTTCGTAAAATAGCACTATTTTTCAGTATTGTACCCGCTTTGGTGTGGGGAGAGGAGGGATCTGTAGTCACCGATGAGGTGGCTTTTTTGGATCAAGTGGTCAACGAGCTGATGGTTGATGAATCGGTGGAAGATATTAAAGATGCGATGGACTGGGAACTTGAGTTGGATTCGCTTATCTATGGCTCAATGGATGAGCTGTATAATATCAATATGGGCTCTCGTTTGGATATAGGTCTAAGCACCGGGGTCGGATATCGAGAGAATATCCTTTATCAGGCGAATGATGATGCAGTGAATTCGTCTTTTGGTTTTATAGGTTTGGACATCTTTGGGCAGTATCAATTTGAGCAAACTGAAGATCAGTTTGAATTTATGATATTGGGAGATGATTCTCATTTCATCGACCAGTCTGAACTGAGTGACGATGTCTTTGTATCCATTGGACTTGATTATTTAACTGATCGCTTCGGGATTGGGGAAGTCGGAGCAGGATTTAGTGGATTCTATACCACTTCCTCCTTCGACGTTGACGTGGATGAACCGGCTGTGGTCAATTCTGGACGGAATGGGAATATTCATCTTAATTGGAACCCTAGGCTACTGAGTCAGGGGACGGAGATTGAAGTCGCCCAAGGGCGTTACCTTTCAGGATTTGATAGCAGTACTTATAATTTCACCACTATTTCGTATTCCGAAAAATTCCAAATGGGCGAAAAATTGGATTATTTGATCGGATTTGACGCTAAGAAAAAGCGCTACCCTCACGCAACCGCATTTGATGAGGGTGGGAATTCGATAGAGGGAGGTGAGAAGGATGTTACGAGACTAAGTGCAGTGTTTTCTTTGATTCGGCGGCTCGAGCTTGGTGAACATAAGCTTCGAGCGAAGTTGATTGTAGAAGGTTATAAGGAATCTTCATCGGTGAGTCGTTATTACGATAGGGGCCGTGCGAGTCTTGGGGGGCAGGTCCGCTGGAGACATGGGGCGTGGAGTATCGAATCTAAAATCGAGTATCAGAGGACTGAATATGATATTCGGACGGCGGATCTAGCGTTTGTTCCGGTGGATCCTTTGTACGGAGAGCTCATCAATGAAGACGACTGGAGTTGGTTGATCGAGGTTGAGCACGAATTTTCGAATGGTTGGACGGGGTTTCTTAATTGGAATGGATCGGATGTAGAATCAAATGATGTCGGTTCTAGTTATGATTCTAATAGTATTATGTTGGGGTTGCGGGCTCCGTCGTTTTTTTTATGATCTGAGGTTAATAGATATTTAGAGGTAGATTGATGGCTGATCAAATCCCCCCAATAAGATCCGTTTCGCGGCAGCGAGCGACATCCTTACTTGCTTTGGCACTCGTGCTCGGCGTGTTCGGCTTGGTTGTGCTTATTGTCTCTCATCGGTTGAGAGCAGATATGCGTGAGCGTGTGTTGGAACGTGAAGCGAGTGTATTGGCCCCTCTCGTTCAGTACCAGATTGATACCATATACTCTCGTGATTCAGAGGATGTATTGGGGTATGAAATGGACTTGATGGTCGCTTTGTTGGAGACTTCTAATATTGAGGGAGCGTTGGGGGTCCAATTATTTGATAGATTCGGAGAGAATCTATTTTCGGTTCCTGAAGAGGTGGAGATCTTGAGTATCGATGCGAGTGTGTTGGGGCGTTTGTATTCTCAAGAAGCGGTCGCTACTTTTTATGAGAATGCTCGTGAGGAATTTCGATTTGAGTTGTTATTGTTAGATGATGACGGGGGGGTGTCTCTTCCGGTGCTTGAGCTGTTTATCCCTTTGAGTCACGAGTCAGAACATAGTTTGGTGGGAGTGGCTCGATATGTCTTTGATGGTACGAAGACTCGTAAAGTTTTGAGTGGGATTGATTCTGATGTGACCCGCTTAGGTTTGGTGGCGTTTACTTTTGGCAGCGTACTTATTTCGATCATTTTCTTGGTTGCTGTTGCCCGCTTGCGTGGTGCTTACGAATCATTGGATGCTCAGGCAAAGCGTTTAAAACAGGCCAATATTGAATTGGATTCGGTGGCCCGAACGGCCGCGATTGGGGCGGTGGCATCGCATTTGATTCATGGTCTGAGGAATCCGCTGGCTGGGTTGAGGCAATATGTTGAAGCGTCTGATATCGAATTGGATGACGAAGATCGAAAGGATGCTCAAGAAGCGGGGCAGCGGATGCAGGCTTTGATTTCTGAGGTGGTGGACGTTATCCGTGGAGATGAGTCCGGTGAATCGATTTCGATCGATTTGGAGGATATAAAGTCGGACTTGATGAGGAAGCATTCTGGGACAGCTCAGAAGAAAGATATCATTTTTTCAGTACGATCGGAGGGCGTCGCTAGTTTGGATTCCCGCTATGCTAATATCGCTTTGTTGATTACGTCGAATTTGATTCAGAATGCGATTGATGCCAGTCCGAGAAAAGGGCGTGTCACTGTCGATGTTGTTTCCGTGGCGGGAAAAGTTGACGTATCCGTTGAGGATACTGGGGGTGGGTTTTCTGAGTCGGCTCGTTTGAATCTATTCTCTCCGGTGCAGAGCATCAAGTCCGAAGGGGCTGGAATTGGCTTGGCGATTAGCTTTCAACTTGCTCGTCATATTGGATCAGAGCTGGAATTAGTGAATACGGGTCCTGGGGGCTCGTTGGTTAGATTATCGATTCCTGAGAAGGAGGAGTCTTATAAGTTAGATACGGTGAATTAATTTTTTGGAGTTTTATTTTATGAAAAATAATATACTTTTTTTGGCATTCGTTTTTTGTTTCGTATCTTTAGCTCGAGCGGAATTTGGAGATATTGCATGGAGTTATCAAACAGGGGATGTTGTTACGAGTTCTCCGATTATAGATTCGGCTGGGAATATTTACTTCGGCTCGAGAGATGGATCGGTGTATAGTGTCGATTCTTCGGGTGAGCAACGTTGGTCCTATGCTACGGGTGATTGGGTTGAGTCGTCTGGGGCGTTGAGCTCTGATGAATCGATTCTGTATATTGGAACTTGGAATGATGCTCTCTTGGCTTTGAATACTGAGAACGGGGAACTTGAATGGTCCTATGCTACGGAAAGTCTTGTTTATGCTTCTCCCGCAATCGAGGAGGATGGAACAATCTATTATGGATCTAGTGATGGTTTTCTATATGCGTTGAATCCAGACGGTACGTTGTTGTGGGAATATTATCACGGGAGTGAATTTGATTCATCACCTGCGGTTGATGAATTGGGTAATGTCTATGTTGGTACGACCGATGGTTGGCTTCTTGCGATTGATTTTGAAGGGGATGAACTGTGGACGCTCGAGCTTGACGTGGTAACGGATAGGGAGTTTGGCGTGGTCTCGAGTCCCGCTTTGACGGATGACGGGGTGTTATATGTGGGTTCTTCGAACTATTATATCTATTCGGTCGATACTTTTGATGGTTCTATCAATTGGCAGTACGAGACCTTGGATAAGGTGGGTGCGTCTCCCGTTGTTGGAATCAATGACACAGTGGTTTGTGCGGGGTATGATGGTTATCTTTATGTGTTGAGTGATTCGGGGTTTCTCGTCTGGGGGGCAGTTGTTGGCGATGTCTTTAAGTCTGCGGCTGTCGTGGATGCCTTGGGGCGTATCTATGTTGCTTCCTATGCGGGGCAGGGAATTAATGTTATGGATGTGTATTCTCCAGAGGGAATCGAGCTGTGGTCGACGGTCTTTACGGACTATATCGATAGTTCGCCGGTTTTGTCTCCGGATGGGATGCTTTATGTCGGGTCCCATGATGGGAGTTTGTATGCGCTTGAAGGAGGGGCTGGTCTATCGATGGGAGCTTGGCCACGGTTTAGGCGTGATACAGTCGGTCATGGGAATTTGTCGGACTATGAGAGCCCAGTGCTAGGGAGAGAAAAGTTGATAAATATTTCGCTCAGAGGAAAATTGGAGGAAGGGCAATTTATTATCCCTGGTTTTGTTATTGTGGGTCCGGATCAAAAGTCAGGCTTGGTGCGATCGGTGGGCCCTTCGTTGTCGACAATCGTTCCACAGAGCGAAGTGGATGGGCTTATTGAGGATCCTCAGGTTGCATTGTATTTAATGGTTGATGACCTCGTTGCGCTTATTAGTTCTAATGACGACTGGAGTTCGTCAGAAAACGCAAGCGATTTGGAGTCGGTATCGACTCGTCTCGGAGCTCTGGATCTTATCGAAGGGTCAAAGGACAGTGCGTTGTTGGCAAATATTGAGGCGGGCGTTTTTTCTGCGGTTGCACAGGGAGTGGAAGGATCGGAGGGGGTTACTTTGGTAGAGCTTTACGATGCGGATGAAGTGGATACGAGTACTCGATTGGTAAATGTCTCTATGCGAGGCCCTGTCGGGGTGGGTGCGAATGTTATGATCGCTGGCTTCGTGATCGAGGGTTCGAAACCTAAACGTCTTTTGCTGAGGGGGATCGGAAAGGGCTTGGAGAGTGTCTTTGGCTTGGAAGGGACTTTGCCTGATGCATCGATGATGCTTTTTAGCGGGGTGAATATGGTTGCCCAAAATTCTACTTGGGATGCTAGTCCTGAAGTTGAGCAGATCACAGCAGCTGGGTTGGCAGCTGGTGCGTTCGAGCTCATTGCCGAGGATAGTGATGCGGCAATGGTGGTTTGGTTGGAACCAGGCGTGTATACGCTTTGGATTTTCGGAGAAAATGGCGAGTCAGGGACTGGGCTCGCGGAGATTTATGATCTCGGTGACTAGCCTTTAAATTTCTTTGCGAACGAGCCTTTGCGTAGGTCGGCGGTGAGGGTGTCGTCGTCGCCGTAGTAGCTGCCGTCGATGACGATTTGTGGGACGGTGGTTTGGCCGTTGGCTCGTTGTTTCATTTCTTTGAAATTGTCGTCTTCAACTTTACGGCCCCCTGCCATGATAATTTTGTATTCTTTGAAGGGGATACCTTCACGTTTGAGAATGCCTTTGGCTTGCTGGCAATAGGGACAAGTGTCTGCGGAATAGATTTCTACTTTTTTCATATGGTTATGGATTTACGCGTAGTGTGATGGGTTGATTGCACTTGCGTGTCGAGCGTGCGATCGCATTGCTGCAGGGATTGATGGCTTCGGAGTTTGAAATTCTATTTGAGGACGAGAACTTGTTGGCGGTGAGTAAGCCGACTGGTTTGTTGAGCGAAGCGACTGGAGGTGATGAGGAATCGATGCTTTCACGCGTGAGTGCTCATCTTGGGAAGCAGGCCATTTTGTATCATCGTATCGATCGGGGGACAACGGGGTGTTTGCTGTTTGGAAAGACGCCTCGGTTTAACCGGCAGATCGCTCAGTTGTTTTGTGAGAAGAAGATTCGCAAGGAGTACTGGGCAGTTGTGCCTGATGCGTGGCCAAAGGGACAGAATAAGGTGGACGCACGAATCGAGTCATTGGGGCAAGGCAAGTGGCGGACGAGTGATTCTGAGGGAAAGGCGTCGTTGACGACGTTTAGAGAAATGGGCCGTGCGGATGGCTTTGTATGGTTGGCGGCGTTGCCTAAGACAGGGCGTACTCACCAGATTCGTTTGCATTGCATGGTCGGTGGGGCGTCGATTGTCGGGGATCGTGACTATGGGGGCGACGAGGCTTCAGAGGCTTTGATGCTTCATGCTCGTTCTTTGCGATTTCGTCATCCGGGAACCGGTAAGTCGATGGAGATCTTGGCGGGGCTTCCACCACATTGGGATGAGTGGGCGGAGCGATTTCCTCGGATGAGGGGCTAGGCCGTGTCTTCAAATGAGCTCTTTGCTGGTTCGATCCCAAATCGAAGCAGTGCCCTTCCGACAAGCTCAGGCTCGCTGACAAGGCTGCCAAAGCGTGCGGGATCGGAATGGCTTTGTCGGTCGCCGCGACCTCCGCTTTGAGCTCATTTGAAGACACGTCCTCGTTTTTTACTGCCTCTTTGCCGAAAATCATCAGTGCTCGTGCTGATGACAAAGATGTATGCTTATTCTGGATGTGGTTCGTGCCGTAAGGCGTCGAAGTGGTTTGAGGGCAAGGGCCTTGAGGTCGAGACTGTGGCGATTCGTGAGACGCCTCCGAGCGAGGATGAGCTTCGTAGGATGCTAGGCATCTATAAGGGTGAGTTGAAGAAGCTCTTTAATGTATCCGGAATGGATTATAGAGCTTTGGACATGAAGAGCAAGCTGCCGGGAATGAGTGAGGATGAAGCGATTGCTCTGCTGGCTAGCAATGGAAATTTGATCAAACGGCCGTTTGTGTTGGCGGGCAAGAGTGGGCTTGTTGGTTTTAAGGAAGCGGAGTTTGAAGCTTTATTCGGCTAGTACCTATCGATCGCTGTGACCGAGGTCGCGGTTGGGGGCGATGCGGTCGCGGATGAGTTGTTTGACTTCTTTGGCTTCTGGAAAGCGTCCCTCCTCTTTTCGGGAGAATATGAGTTCTCCTTCGAGTCTTACTTCGAGGGTCCCTCCTGTTCCCGGTTGGAGAGCGACTTCGCCGAGTTCTTCAGAGAAAGTCGTGAGGAGTTCTTGGCTGAGCCATGCGGCACGTAGTAACCACCTGCACTGGGTGCAATAGGTGATGGATACTCGAGGGTGCTTGATATCGGAGTCTGCCATGCTCTCTTGCTAGGGCTTTGAGGGCCTTTGGAGCAAGGAAATTATGGCGGTCGCGGAAGCGGGCTAGTTTAGTTCCGCTTCTTCGATAAGGCTTTTGATGCGGTTTTCGGGGGGCCGATTTGAGCGTTCCTGCAGCTTGGTGTGAATATTGAGTGCTGCGATTCGGTAGGCTTCACCAAGAGTCGGGAAATTTAGAATGTTTTCGAGGAAGACGCTGACATCGTTGTTGTTGATGATAGCCATTTCGCCGACGTGCACAAGGTCGGTAGCTCCTTCCGCTACGATGTGGACACCAAGGATTTTCTTCCCTTGAGGGTCTGCTATCATTTTTAGGAGTCCATCTTTAACACCGGCGATCTGTCCACGTGCGACTTCTTCGAAGTGGGCACGTCCGATTATGATGTCGTCGCCGTATTCCTTACGGGCCTGTTCCTCTGAAAGTCCGACACAGGAGAGTTCTGGTACCGCGTAGATTCCGATTGGAACGACGTTGATTTGGTTACCTGGGTCTTTGTTGATGGCGTGGCAGATGGCACGTCTTCCTTGTTCCATGGATACGGAAGCAAGGGAAGGAGGGCCGATGACGTCGCCGACTGCATAGATTCCTGGAACTGAGGTTTGATAATTTTCGTCCACGGGAATGGTTCCATTGCGTCCGAGTTCGAGTTCGATGGAGTCTAGGCCAAGGGATTCTGTGTTGGCGATGCGACCTTGGGCGACAAGCATCTTGTCACTAAAAATCTCTTCACCTGTTTCTAGTACGGTCTTTACTTGGGAAACTCCGTCCCACTCTACGGTTTTGTACTTGGTGTTTCCGATGTATTCTCCTCCATTTCGTTTGAAGTGGTCGAGGAATTTTCCAGTTAGTTCTGGTTCCATGAACATGAGAGGTCGCGGTGTGCGGTCAAACATGGTGACCTTTACGCCGAGAAGACTAAAGATAGAGGCATACTCGGCCGCAATGACTCCACCACCGATCACAGTGAGTGAGCGCGGTAGGTAGATCATGCTTAGAATCGAGTCGCTATCGAGAATGTTCTCGTGGTCGACATCAATATCCGGCGGCGTACGAGGGCGTGAACCCGTTGCGATGACCGTGGTTTTGGTTTGTAAAATCGTTTTTTCGCCTTTCACCGACATGATTTGAACGGTGGTGGCGTCGAGTATTTTTGCCCGTCCGTGGAAGTTGGTGATTCCGCTTACTTTGATGTATTCAGAAATGAATCCCGTGTAGGATTCGAGTACGGAATCGAGGCGTTTCATGAGGGTTGATACCTCCATGTCGTCCTTGAGTTTGAAGTCGAAAACGTCAGAATTTCGTTTTAGGTTAGTGATTGTGAGAGCCGCTTCACGTAGGGTCTTACTTGGGATTGTGCCTTGGTGGACACAGGTTCCCCCGACCTTCTTTTCGCGGTCGACAATGGCGACTTTAAGTCCAGCGTTCGCTGCTTCAACGGCTGCTTTTTGACCACCAGGACCAGAGCCGATGACCACGACATCATATGTTTCGTCGATCTTCATAGTTCCATTGCCGCTACTACGGCTTTGACTTCGTCTTTTTGACCGAGGAGATCTTCGACGTCATCGGGGTAGAAATTTAGGTATTCGAATGCAGGGTCTTCCTGGAGTTTACTCGCATCGTAGCGCGTTGGAAACATTATCCAATTTGCTAATAATTGAGAAAGATAGGTGGCGGCTGACTCATCTTTGAATGAGGGTGCAGAGTCGTAGCTTCGGTAATGTTGAGTCGTGATTTGAAGCTGCTTGGGCAGTTTCCAATCCTTTACGACCTTGGCGGCAATTTGTGGGCTGAGTGCGTTGGTAATGATTCCGATGTCGCTCTTTTCCAAAGATAATTTGGTGATTTCCATGGTTTTAGCGACCAACTGCAGGGCAATTGGTTTTCCGATGGAGTGCATCAGTCCGCAGAGGAACTGGCCTTCTACATTGCGTCGTCGTTTACGGGCGATTTTCTTCCCGTAGGCACCAGCGGCGAGAGCGTGGCGGAGGAGTCGTTGGATTTCGACGTCGAATCCTGGAGCATTAAAGATGTCGCTTTGGATGGATACTGCGATGGCGATGTCTCCGAGGAGATCCATACCCAGTCGGGTAACCGCTTGTTTTAAGGAAACGATGGCTTCGCCGCCGCCATAGGCTGCGGAATTTGCGATGCGAAGAACGTGACTGGCAATTGATTGGTCGTCATGGACCAACTTAGAAAGGTCGCTAACGTCGGCTTCGGGGTCATTGGTCAGAGTAAAAACTTTCTGAGCGACTCGTGGCATGACGGGCAGTTCTAGTTGGCCGTCGTTGAGGTAAATTTCGACTGCAGCGGCGACTCTTTGTCGAGGGGAGCCAGCTTGGGTAACGTTCGGGACAATGGACATGGATGGAAGTATTGGTTGTTTGTGGAAGCTCTGGAATGCTTCCGCATGAAGTGCATACAGTTTACTGGGTTATTCGGCCAAATAGACGGGATATTAAGCAATTTACGTAAAGGTGATGGATAAAAGTGCTCATGTTGAGGGGCCGAAAAAGGGTTTAGCCTTCGTTTAACTAAAACGTGTTAATTTGGGGTTTTAGGCGACTTGAGGTTTAGTGGATCCCCTCGGTGTCGATTGAAGAGGAATTGAGGAAAAGACCCTGCCTCATTATAAGAAAGAACTATCAAAGGACCTGCCCGAATCATGGAGACCACTCAAATACAAGTAGAACGCTTCGATGCTCTGGCTAACGAATCGATCAAGTATGTTTTCGATTTCATGGTGAATGAAAAGGCGACCTTTGCACGTGGTGCTCATATCGTTGGAACGGAAAAGCCCAAGGGGGATTTGTTTCCACGCATAAAGGAAATGGGCGAGGGGTATTACACGATTTCGGTCGGATTTGTGGGTGATTGTGATGGGAGGGTACATCTACAACTCTCGAAGGCTTTAGCAGAGAAGTTTGCTTTGAAGCTATTGGACGTTCCGAGTTTGGATTGGATTGGTGGCGACCCTAATGAGTCCTTGTCTGATGTGATGGGAGAGTTGGGGAATTCGTTGGTTGGTCTTATCAAAGGAGGCATGACGCGTTATTTCCCAAAGTTGATGTTAACGACTCCAAAGGTTTTGGCGAATCGTCGTATTAAGATGGATGACTCCAAGTTGATCTTTCGTAAGCAGTACGCGTTTGCGGTAATGGGCTCGGCTGTGTTGCTCGATTTTTGCTGCGAGTAGCGATAGTATGCTCTGGGTAAAGGGCTTAAATCAGATTTGACCTTATGGTGCTAAAGGGGCATTGATTCCTTTATAGCATGCTCATCGTTACTAATATCGAGTCTACAGTAAACCAGCTTTCTACTTCGGAGGTGGAGTCAGAGATGATAGCATGGACGGATCCCGTCCATTTTGGACAGGTCGTTTTGGAGCGAGATTTAGATACATTTTCGGAGAGACGCGTGGCCGTCTTGTCCTCGTTTGGCTGGGATGAAGATGGCGTAATGAGCGAAGATTTCTCATTGCGAAATGAGGAATTCGAACGGTTTTTGGGGACCGGTGAACAAGTTGTTCTTCTGTTCGGTCCTTCAATTCGTGACCAGCTTCAGTTGTCTCAGATATGCGACTATTTAAGTACGGCGTCTAGCGAGGTCTTGGATTGTATTGCCTTTGGTTTGTCTGATGTGCCGATAGAGTCGAATGCTGAAGCGTGCTTAGAGGCGTTGCGCAATTTGAGTGCGGATCCGTTTGGGTTATTGATTGGATATCGTGACTTGTGGCGTGCGTATGCGGGGGGAGATCCTCGATTTTTGGAGCAGTTTTATCGAACGCAGAATGATGAGCGCTTGAAATATATCGCTTCTAGAGTGTTGCGAAAGTATCCGAGTGCGGAGAACGGGTTATCATTAGGCGATACGCAGATTCTCGATGCCTTATCCTTGGGATTAAGGCGTCCGCAGGAATTATTCGATGCCTGCCAAGAGACTGAGGCTTTTGCGTATGCAACGAATTGGGAATTTTGGAGTGTGTTGCATCGTTTGTGTGCGGGCTTGGAGCCTTTCGTGAAGGTTTTGAATAACGATCGGTTTTTGTGTCCCCCTAAGGATCTCGCTTGGGATACGTTCTATTCCCAAGAATTGGTTCTGACTGAGAAGGGCGAGCGAGCAGCATCGCCGGAACAGTGTTATGCCGATAGTCATTACCCAAATCGGTGGATTGGAGGGGTGCGTTTGCATCAGAATAATCGTTGGTATTGGGATTACGAAGCTGGGCAGTTAGTGAGAATGCCTAGGACGCGCGAGTTGGCGATGGTCTGAGGAGGCTGTTCTGGGATTCAGGCAGTAAAATTTGCTAAAATCGTTAAATTTCGTATTGGTTTGCGACTGTTTATCCGCAGATTGCCGCTATGTCGCAGTTTCAGATTGGTCAACGATACGTGAGTGAACCCGAGCCCGAGTTAGGTTTGGGCATCGTAACGGGTGTGGAAAACTATAGGGTCTCCATTAGTTTCCCTGGAGTAGGTGAAGAGCGTTTGTATGCACCGGATACCCCAATCTTGAAGCGGGTAACCTTCCGTGAGGGTGAGGGTGTTTCAACACGCGATGGAGTTTCTTTTGCTGTGGTTTCGACACGCGAGGAGAATGGCTTGATAACGTACGTTGGCGATTCTGTGGAAGTGTGTGAGGATCAACTTTCGGATGTGACCAGTTTTAGTAATCCTCATGAGCGTCTGATGAATGCTCAGGTGGAGAGTGGGGAGGCGTTTGACTTGAGATTGGACGCTATCATGGGGTTGAACAAAATTCGGCATTCAGACGCCCGTGGTTTTTTGGGCGGGCGGGTTGATTTGATCCCGCACCAATACTATATTTTGCAGGAGGTTTCTTCGCGGCAGATCCCCCGTGTTTTGCTTTCCGATGAGGTCGGTCTGGGGAAGACTATTGAGGCGTGCTTGATTATGCAGCGTTTGCGTGCTGTTGGGCGAGCGAACCGTATCCTTATCGTTGTACCCGAATCATTGGTACACCAATGGTTTGTTGAATTGTTGCGACGCTTTAACCTGTGGTTTAGTATTTTCGATGAACCTCGGTGTCGTGCTACGGAGAAGGGGATCGAGGGAGGGAATCCGTTTCTTGGTGAGCAGATGGTATTAACCAGTGTGGACTTTTTAGCTCAGAACCAGATACGTGGTGACCAAGCAATTGAAGCCGGTTGGGATATGGTTATCGTGGATGAAGCTCACCATTTGGAGTGGTCTCCAGGTAATCCGAGTGATGAATACACGCTTGTTGAGTCTTTGGGTAAAGATAGCCCGAGTTTACTATTGTTGACAGCGACTCCGACCCAACTCGGTATCGAGGGGCATTTTGCTCGATTGAGATTATTAGACCCTGATCGTTACGGAGATATCGATGCGTTTAGAAAGGAATCTGAGGATTTTGGTTTGGTCGCGGAGGTTTCTGGGAAAATATTGGATGACATTCCATTGGATGATCATGATCGAGATTCATTGCGTCGCATATTCTATAAGGATCAAGAGGGGCTTGAGTCCCGATTGGGGGATTTTGATAAAGGCCTTTCTGGAGCAAAGGAAGCCCTGCTGAAGGCTCTCTTGGATGAGCATGGAACGGGGCGAGTTGTATTCCGAAATTCAAGACGGAATATGAAGGATTTTCCTAAGCGTCGATATTGCCCCGCACCCTTGGCTGCAGAAGGAGACGATGGGGCCTTGTTGAAGAAGGTCGCGAAGGAGTTGGAAGCTGAGTCAGCCAATGGTGAGGCATCTATACGCTATAACTTTAAAGGTGACCCTCGACTGGATTGGCTCGTCTCATTTTTGAAGGCACGTCGAGATTCCAAGGCTTTGCTTATCTGTAAGTCGAAGCAGAAGGCTTTGGCTATCGAGGCAGCATTGATCGAAGTGATTAATGTTAAGGTGGGCTTGTTTCACGAAGATTTACCGTTGATTCAGCGGGATCGAAACGCAGCGTGGTTTGCTGAGGCAGATGGAGCTCAGCTTTTGATTTGTTCGGAAATTGGATCTGAGGGGCGAAATTTTCAGTTCGCTCACCATTTGATCTTGTTTGATCTTCCTCTTAATCCGGGCTTGTTGGAACAGCGTATTGGAAGATTGGATCGAATTGGACAGACTGAGATGATTCAGATTCACGTGCCGTTCTTGGTTAATAGTTGCCAAGAATTGGTCGCTGAGTGGTATCACGAAGGACTGGATGCGTTTGAAATTTGTACGCATGGAGGAAATGAATACGTGGAAGTATTTGGCGAACGTCTTTTGGGTCTTGCTCTTGAGTATGGGAAAAAATCGACTTCAGTCGGGCGTGATGAGTTGGAGAGCTTTATCAATGAAACGAGCGTATACCGAGCGGCCTTATCGGAGAAACTTCATAAGGGGAGAGATCGTTTGTTGGAGTTGAATTCGTTTGATGAGAAGGTTGCGGCTTCGGTGATCGCTCGCATCCGTAAGGCGGATAACGATCCCTTTGTTCGCCAGTTATTGTTTAGCGTGCTTGAATTCTTTGGGGTTAGAATAGACGAGCACGAAGGCGGCGATTTTTATTTGGATGCGAGTCACTCTTATGTGGAGGCATTTCCGTCGATGCCTCCTGAGGGGATGTTGGCGACCTTTAGTCGTAAGCGTGCGATTGCTAGGGAGGACATCGTATTTGTCACTCAGGATCATCCGGTAACTTTGGAAGCGTTAGATGTGTTGCTCAATTCTGAGCGTGGCACGGCTGCGTTTGGGATTATCGATGGGGACTCTCCAAACATATTGTTGGAAGTGGTGTTTGTTTTGGAAGCGGTGGCGGATTCGAAGTTGTTAGTGGATCGTTTTCTCCCTCCGGTGCCCGTTCGAGTCCTCGTAGATATCCGTGGTCAGGACTTAAGCGAGGAGCGTTCTGTAGAATGGATGCGGGAAAACGTTGAGGATGGATCGATTAACCGGTTCCTCGAGCGGCCAGGATTCTCTGTTGAATTTTTACGTGCAATGCTGGAAGGAGCGGATGACTTGGCGGAGAAGTCATCGAAGAAGATACGTGCTAAGGCCAAATCTGAGATGAAGAAGGCTTTGGTTGGTGAGATTGATCGATTGGAGGATCTTATGCGGATCAATGACAATGTAACGCAGGAGGAGGTCGATCTCGCTCGCAAAGAGATGGCGGGGGTTGCTAAGGCGATTGAGCATGCTCGATTGCGGACAGACTCTCTGCGTTTAATTGTTGAAGGTGACGTCTCTGGCTTGGGAATTGATTCCTAATCCCTAGCATTGTGAGTAATAATTGCTCGGTTGTAGGTAGTAATAAGCTATTTTGACTGATTGATGAGTTGAATAACTTAAGCCGAAATTGCCATTTTACAGAGCTTTTATAAAAAAAATGCTATGTTTGAGCAGTTTACTCTATTGTGCATTTGAGTATTTGTGGTACAAATGGGGTATGTCCTTTAGCGATGCTATTCCAGTTAACACAATGTCTCGATCGGAGAATTCCTTCGGTTCGATGATGAGGAAGCGTCGCCAATCTCAGCCAAGTCGTCAGCAGGTTAATATTTCGCCTGAGACTAGCATGCGTGCAACGGCGAAGGCTAAGCTAGGAAGTGCGTTGATGCACAAGCTCGCTTATGACCGTTCTGGAAAATTGGGAGGCGAATCTAATCTAGGCGTTTATCTTTCGGCTCAAGCTTAGGAGTTGATTTTTCTCATTCACTTACGATAAAGCTGCCGTTTGGGCAGCTTTTTTTTTGGATCATCGTCATTTTCTGGGAAATCGGTGGACGTTTGAAGTGGACCCCGAAAACTGGACAGGTGGCTTAGTTGGATAGATAACCGACA
>CAWVWU010000010.1:0-37335 GCA_963933925.1 uncultured Puniceicoccaceae bacterium | reverse complement strand
TCAAATTTAAATGAAAGCTTACCCCAAATGCCGCGAAGCGGCTTCGTTCAACCAATCGATTTAGACAAATTGTCTTACCGGGTCTGCTTGCTTTGGGGGATATCGCCAGTGCATTCGCGGGACTGGCTTTGGGCTACTGGATACGTTATGAGTCGCCGGTTCGTGAGATCGCTATTGTAGAGGTCGAAAACGCGACCTTTGGGACGTATTTACCTCTGATCCTTGTTGGAGTTGTTTTACTCGCAATCACGTTTTCTTATTTGAATTTGTATGATGAGCGTTGGTTGTTGAGGCGATTGAGGAGCCTTGGTCTCATTATAAAGGGAACGACGTTTTGGTTGTTTGCTTATTTGGGGCTTTCCTTGGCACTGAAGTTTGATCCTCCGATCTCTCGTTTATTTGTATTGGTCGCTTACGTCACAACCTTGTTGAGCCTCTATTGTTGGCGGAGTGTGTTTTATCGTATCGTTTCGAGATCTCACTTTCGCAATCGTTTGCAACTACGGGTGGCCGTTCTGGGGCATTCCAAGAAGGCGGAACAGTTTGCCGAGGAAATAGATCAACCTGGGTTGCATACCTTTGGGATGGTTGGGTTTGTAGATATGGGAGATACTGAACGCATTCCGGAAGGATGGAAGGGGATGAATCTTTGGGGGGCTGATAATTTGGAGTCAATTCTGGTTGAGAATAGAATCGATGTTCTTCTTGCGGCGAACGTTGAAATGGCGCGTGAGGAGTTGATCTCAGTGACTGAGATTTGTGAGCGCAATTACATCGAGTGGAAAGTGATTCCTTCAGTGTTTGATGTTTTCGTGTCTAACCTGCGGTTGCAGACTTTTGGTAATGTTCCTGTTTTGGGAGTGGATCATTTTGATATATTGCGGTTGTTTAATCGAATCGTGAAGCGGTCATTTGATGTGTTGGTCGCGGTGATTGGGCTCGTCTTAACGGGGCCATTGATCGGATTGCTGGCCATATTGATTAGGAAAGAATCTTCAGGTGGAGTGGTCTTTAAACAGGAGCGTATTGGTACGAATCATCGTCCTTTTGTGATGTACAAGTTGCGGAGTATGAGGATGAACTCGGCAGAAGAGGATGAACAGAGTCAGAGTACTGCCTTGGGAGATCCTCGTTTGTTGCGTGTCGGACGGCTTATTCGTAAGTGGAATTTGGATGAATTACCTCAGTTTATTAATGTGCTGAAGGGAGAAATGAGTATTGTCGGGCCTCGGCCCGAGCGTTCATATCATGTTGATCGATTGTCTAAGGTGATTCCTCATTATATGCCTCGACATTTGGTAAAGCCTGGGATGACGGGCTGGGCACAGGCGAATCGTTTAAGAGGCGAGGGGGATTTGGAGAAGCGAATTCAGTACGATATCTATTATATCGAAAACTGGTCGCTCTGGTTCGATATACAAATCGTCCTGCTTACTTTTATGCGTTGGAAGGATGATTCGTAGGGGGATTTATTTCGGGTTCTCCCTAGTTCAATATTCAAGGAATGAAACCGGGCTTTTAGAAGGAAGCCAGAACGTGTTGCCTTTCTTTCTTGTGCAATTAACTTCATCACGTGATTAAGTTAATTGCACAGTGCTTGGACTTTGGTCCCTTAGACGGGCTTTACTTGTTTTGATCTTCTGAGTTTGGCCTTTAATAGGGCCACTGTCTTCCATGCTCCGAATGCAATGTTGTACTTAAGGCGTATATGTATCCGATTTCTTGGATTGAAGTGCTTTAGGTAGAAAGCTTTGTTGGTGTCGAAAATGGCTTTGGACATTTTTTCGTAATCCTTGGATACGCTTTGTCCTTTTATGTGAGTAAATGAAAAGCGTCCGTCGTAGACTATCTTTAGGTTTGCTAGGGAGAAACGGTAGCAGAGGTCGAGGTCGTCTCCGTACATAAAGAAGTCTTCGTCAAATAGACCGATCTTTTCTAGGTCTTTCCGTCGCGTCATCATGAATGCTCCGTTGATGGCTCCTACTTCGTAGGATTCGTTTTCGGGGAGATGGGTGAGGTTGTAGCCGGAAAAGAGTTTGTTGGAATTGAATCGTGTGGCGAGGCCGGAAGCACGGCAGAATCCGTCCCAGAGGGAGGGGATGGAACGCCTGCAGGCGAGGTCCATCTCACCGTTTAGCATTGTGAGCTTTGGAGTGATGAGTCCGATTGAAGCGTCTTGCTGAAGACGGGCGATACAATGCTCGAGTGCTTTGTCGTTTCCTATCGTATCTGGGTTTAGAAAGAGGATGTGTTCGCCAGATGATTTGTTAAATCCAAGATTGTTTGCTTTGCCGAATCCTAGGTTTTTATCAGGGTCGATGTAGGTTACGTGAGGGAATGGGGATTGTATAAGTTCTTGGATTCCGTCTTGGGGATAGTTGTCGACGATGATGATTTGGACGTCTCTTCCTTGAAGCGTTCGGGGAAGCGACGCGATGCAATCTCCGATCTCGTGGATTGATTTATAGGCGACAATGATGATGGATAGAATTGGGGGCATGGTCGCGGGCTAGGTGAGCTTCTCAATGAAGCGTATCCATTCTTCTTTGATTTTTACTTTTTTGAATCGATTGATTTGAGAGAAGCCCTTTTCGACGCGTTTTCTGATTTCAGACTTGTCGCTTTCTTGGATGAACTGGAGCATTGCTGCCGCGAGTTCTGTTTCGTTTGTTGGGTCCACGTAGAGGGCGGCGTCGTCGCAGGTTTCTATGAGGCAATCAATACGAGAGCAAATAACAGGGCAGCCTCTCGTCATAGCTTCAAGGGGTGGGAGCCCTTGTCCTTCGATGAGAGATGGGTAGATGAGGCAAGTGGCTGTATTGTAGAGTTCGCTTAACGTTGTATCGTCGATGTAGCCGTGGGTTTTTACGATACCTTTCTCGATGTAAGTCGCGAGGTTCGGAGTGTTCTGTAGAACTGATTCGTCGGTTCCGATGACGACAACGTTGTAATCTAGATCTGGGCTTTTATCGTGGATGTGGGAGATCGCTCGAATGAGAAGATTCAAGTTCTTGTGTTCGTATCGTGCTCCGACAAAGAGAAATGTTTTTTTTGCGAGGCGGACTGCTAGGGGGGTATTGGAACTTGTGATGGAATCGATGCGGTCCGATACGGCTGGGATTACATGGATGGTGCGTGCGTTGAATTCAGGCCAGCATTTTGTGATGTCGTTTTTGGTAGCCTGTGAGATTGTGACTACTTCTTGGGCTGCTTTGATTACTTTGGGGAGAGCTTTTCTATAATAGAGCGTCTGCATCTTAGCCTGGTCTGGGTAGTGCAGAGGAATGAGGTCATAGACGATTATTGCGTGCTTTTTGCTCTTCCAGATTGGGCCGTGGTGTGAGGTGAAAACGATGAAGGCGTTTTTGCTATAGCAAAGCGGAATGAGTTGAGCGAGGAGGAAGCGAAGGAGGAGGCGTAGGGGCTTGAGGGGAAACTTGTCGTTGATCCATTGGAAGATGGCATTGGCCCGAGTCGCGTGGTGCCAGTTCTCGCTGTGGATGAGATTGCCCAGTCCGGTGCTGGCAATCCCAATTCCAGTAGGCTTCCCCGAGGCGAGGGGATTTACGATGACGATACGTCGGCTGATTGTGTGAGTAGTGGAGTTCATTTCTCGAAGAGGCTCGATGACTTGAGTCGCCCTGTTTTAATGAAGCGAAATAAGATTGCGGGAATGTTTTGGAGTCGAAAGCATAAAACTTGAAGAGACGCCTTCCATGGAGGAATAGAGATGGCACTTGAAGCTACGCTTCGATTGATTTCTGCAAACATTGAGGATTGATCGGCAGAGAGTTGTCCTTTGCGTATCCGAAAAGAACCTAGGTGTTTGTTGAAGAATTTAAAAGAGTATCCTTTTACGTGTGCACGAATCCAGAAATCGAAGTCAGCTGAAAGTTTGTAGGAGGTGTCGAAGCCTTGGAGCTCATTGAAACACTCTCGACTTATGAGAGTGCCTTGTTGAGTGACGGGAGCTATGCCGGAGGCGAATAGACCTGAGAAGAGAGTACGGTATCGCGTCGTTGGATAGTGGGCAATCTTGGTGCTGTTTTCGTCGATGTAGTGTACTTTTCCAAAGTAGATGTCAGCAGGGTTTGTTTTCAGGTTCAAGAATTCGATGAGATTATCGATTTCTGGGCTTAGGAGGTCGTCGTCGTTGATATAGGTCATCCATTCCCAATCGTTTCTTTGGGCAGTCCCTTGGTTGATTGCAGCATAGAGACTTTTTTCTTTTTCGGCGACGACTTGTACATTAGGGTAGGCGTTCGTGAGCATTTCTACTCGAGTTCCAGGGCATACCATTATGTGATGTACTGAACAGTTGAGGTTTTGAATCTGTTCTACTACTTGATCGAGAAAAGGGGATGTTCCTAAAGTAGGTGTGACGATTAGAAGGTTCATTTACGGCAAGTGTAGAGTGGGTCGAAGCCTAGGTTATTTTAGTAGGTCTCGAAAGAGTTTCATGTATTGCTCGCTTGGGCTTTGGGAGGATTCTCTGTTTAGACTCTCTTGACGTGCTGATTTGGACATGTCCATTTGTTGGAGACGGTCGTTGACCAATAACTCAATGTTATGGGATAGTGTATCCGCGTCGTTCGTTGCACAAAGTAGACCGTTTTCGCCGTGCTTGATCATTTCTTTTACTCCTCCAGTCGAGAATGCGACAACAGGTAGCCCACATGCTTGTGCTTCTAAAACGGTGTTAGGGTAGTTTTCTTCGAGCGATGGCATCACGAATAGGTCCGTGGCTGAGTACAATTGAGCGAGAGTGTCCTCGTTGTTTATATGGCCAATTGTAATGACATCGATGTTTTTTAAACCAAATTCTTCCTTGCTTGTTTTGCCTCCGAATACAACGAGGCTCGCCTTGGCCGCAAGTTCTGGAGAGTCCAGCTTTTGGAGGGCTTCACTTAGCTTTGAAAATCCCTTTCTCGGATCAGATGTGCCTCCTACGGCTCCGAATAAAATAAGGGTTTTATCTCGGGGGAGCTCAAGAGCTTCTCGGGCCTTGGTCTTTTCTTTGGGTGAATATGTCTCTAGGTCGATGGTATTGCCGATAACTTCAATTCTACGGTTTTGAAACAGGGAACTACTTTGAGCTCTTTGCGCGAGCCAACGGCTGGGTGAAACGAGGGTGAGGTCGATGTTATCCCAAGCCTTTTGTTTGCGAAGATAGTTCTTTCGGGAGAGGTCGTGTTCTTTGGTGGAGCGTAGCGTTGGGCATTTTCCGCAGGTTTTCTGGAAGCGTGAACAGTCGTTTGTGTAGTAACAACCGCCTGTGTATGCGGATTCGTCGTGGAGTGTCCAAACTATGGGAACGTCTATTTGAGAAAATGTTTCGGGTAGCATGCTGCCGTGTCCGATCCAGTGTATGTTTATGATATCTGGTTTTGTATTTTGGATGCGTTTTAGTATTCTGTCAGGAAAAATGTTGGGTGAGAAATGACCCCGAGGGCATGATGGATACATCCGTTCGATCATGCGATATTGAATTGGGGCACTCAATTTTGCGAGAGTCCGATCGATCACGGTCGGAGGAGAGAGGATGGAAGGGTGGTTACTCTTCTTTGCGGTTACGAGTAGTTTTGTGTCGGATGCCACTTTGCTCAGGTTTTCGAACAGCCTATAGGAGGCGATTGATGCACCGCCATCTCGGTCTGAATAACTAACCATCGTAATTCTCATAGGTATTTTGAAAGGTTTTTTTGCCTGATTCTTGAGCTGTCTCTGATGTCTTGGGACAAAAGAGTGAATTTGACTCTTGGGCTTCGGTGTGACAGATGTGCTCGCTTTTGACTTGTACTCATGTTTTTGAAAGCCTTGTGAGGACGGTATCGACCACTCGGCGTACTGTACGATCGAATATTGGGATACGTTTAAGTTGAAAGGGGCTTGGGAACGAATTCGGAAGCTTGAGCCTATTCATTGTCCGCTCAATTTCTTCGTAAGCTTTGAAGTGTGCTGTTTCGTTAGGAGATCTGAGATGAGGGTGTAGGTATGACTCCGCGAATGTTAGGAGGGAGGAAGGGAGAGTCAGGTAGTTGAACGGTTTTCCAATGAATATGGAGCTGTCGCCGCTCGAAATCAGCCAGCGTCGTTTTAGCAAAAGCGATTTTTGCTTGTCGTTTCCAGCTTCAAAAACGGATTGAGTTTTTTGAAGAAGCTCTAGGTAGAGTTTTTTTGTTTCAAACACTGCCGTTTTTAGTGGCAGGGTATTCCTGATGGCCTGTTTTCGAAACTCGGAAATTCGTAGGTTGGTAGCGTTTGCGTCTGTTCTGTTGGATAGGCGGTTCAGAGAGTGTCCGATGTTTCTCATTAGTAAGAGGTTGAATCTTAGGGAATGCGATTGGGGGGAGCTCTGATAGAGGGTTTGAGCTCCAATTGATAGGATGAATGTTAGCCAAGAGAGATCTCTTTCTCGAGATTGTGTGTCTCGTTGATTTGCTAAGTGAGATAGTTGTGGACAGCCCGGAGCGACGGGAGTGAGGTTATCAAAGGTGTGCATCAAGCTGGTTTTTTCAAGGAGTTGGGCTGGCACGTATACTGGCGAATGAAAGAAGATGTATTTAAAGCGTTGGTCGTTATTGCGTTTCTTTTCAAACGCGTCGGAAAGTTTAGTGAGTTGTAAGTCCTCGGCAATAACGAGAACATCTAGATCTGATATTCCGGGGTGGTTCGTTTTGCCAAAATATCCGATCTGTTCCGGCTGTATTCCTTGATCTTTCGCTAGTGAGACAAAGGTTTCCAGCGCGGCTTGGTAGTGGGCCGACTTCAGTTCTGTATCAAGATCATTGTCACTCGATTGCATCATTGGTGTAATACATTTTGGGATTCTTTGGCTAATTGATCGATATTGGGAAGAGGGGCCTTTTCTAAGGTTTCTTTATCAAATCGCGGTGCTGCTTTTTTTGCGAAAAAACGGTGTACATGTGGGTTTCTGAAGAATCGAGCGTAGGTGTGGAGTCTGTTTAAGTGCGGATCTAACAATCTGTCCCAATCGTTTCTGGTTTCACTGGCATAGTGTATTGCTTGACCTGCTTCTGTTGAGAATAGTTGATGTGCTTGTTCAATCGCTTGCTTCTTGTTGAGTCGTTGTCCCGTTGCTTGAGCGATGTAGGCAGGTAGGATTAGTATCATCCCTATATACTCTTTCATCTCGTAGAAATTTATACTTCCTGATGATACTTTTTTTGAAAGGAATTCTAGGTGATGGATTGTCCCTGCTATGTTGCGGTGTAGTGATTTTTGAGTGGTGGATTTGGAGTGTCTTGTATGGATTTTGTCGGGGCCTTGGATTCGAATTGCCCCTTCGATTGCTTCAATTGGCATGACTGCTTGATCGTATCTTTCTAAAGAGCGTCGACTTGTGAACCAGTGGCCATGGTGTTGTAGAGGGTCGATTCTGCAAAACCTCATATCGACGAGGTTGAGCCAGTTTCGTGCAGCCAAAGCGGCCTGTTTGTTCGGAATTGCTTCTTCGTCAATGATTATGAAGTCATCGAGGTCGGAGAATGCAGTTCGTGAATTGTCAGCCCAAGATCCGTGTACATAAATCGAAAGGAAAGGGAAATTCTCGTGTCCGTCGAATATTTTGAGTAGCTCACCGTCGAGCGGTGAATCGCTTATCTCTTGTGTGTGGGTAGTGGTGTGATGCCAATCAGCGTCTTCGATTTTCTTCGTGATTCCGTTGAAGATGCTCTTGTTCTGGGGCGGAAGACTTCTCAGTTTTCTATATGGTTTTATAAAGCAATTGAGAGCCCTGTTTCCGGGATGCGGTTGTATGGTGTTTAGGAGACTCGTTGGAGTTGAGGTATTTGAATCCCGAATGCTATTTGATTGAGTCATTGCTGTGTGAATGTTTTTCGGCGAGAAATAGTATCCGGTTTTTTCCGACTTTCTCTTCTAGCAAAATTGATGCCTGTTTTGATAGGCCTGATCTGAACCATTCGACTGTGTAGAAATCGGGAGTCGGACGGGTTGGTGTATCTTTGGTCCATAATCCTAGTGGCATGAATTCAACCATTATATATCGGTTCGATAGCTTTGCGAGGCCTTCTATTATGGAATCGAGCGTATATTGCTGTGTTAGGATTAGGTGGTGGGTTAGGGCAAGAGCGAGAACAAGGTCGGAGCGCAATCGAGGTGCTCGTTCTTTTGTCAGGTTTTGCCAGATTTCGCCCATGAAATTAAAGTTCGCGGGGTAGACCGATTCTTCGGGGCGAAGATTTTTTACTAACTGATCGATTGCTTGGGAGTCTAGATCCCCGCAGATTACATGGTTCACACAAGGGATGCGGGCTATTTCTCGGGCGAGAACGCCTTGGTTTCCTGCAATGTCGATAGTGGAATGAGGTTGGAGTTCTTTTACTAGCTCGAGGATTCGTTCGAATCGCTTTGAAAGCTTTGTGTTACCGGTTATTGAGTAGAAGCCAGATCGTTCGTGGTAGTCCCCCCATTCGGATTTCGTTGATAGGTTAAGTGAGTTGAGCTTTTTGCGTAAAACTGTGGGACGAAAGCGCTTGAATCGTAGGTCGTGCTTTTGAGCGAAGCGAAAGGCTTTGCGAAGGACGTTTGATCGAAATCGTTTCTCGATCTGTTCTTCTTTGTATACATCTATATTTCTTAGGACCGAAATTACTCGACTAATCTGTTTGAGGCGATGTCGCCTTAAGAGGCGTAAAATCGGGTGTGTCGCGATTACATGTTCCTCGAATGGTATTCCATTGCTGTAGAGGTAGGCTCGATGGAAATTCTGATGCATGCCACTGGCATAAGCCTTGAGTGGATAAAGGAAGCTTCGTTCAAACTCGTCGATTGCGATCCATCCAGTTTTTGTAGACTTAGGAACGATACTGCCTAAATCCACGAAAACTGGGTTGGGGCCTCGGAACATGACGTTATATGGATGGGAATCTTTAAGTTCGTACCCATGCGTATTGGCTATTGTATTGATTTCAATAATCGCGAGAGCGGCACGACGGGCCATTTCAGGGGACCATTCGAAGGGGTATATACAAGGGGCTATTCTCTCATGTTCTAAGAGAAGGTCATGGTTTGCCTGGTCGTATTGCACGATGCTTGTGCGAGGTGTTAGACCTTTGTCCGTCAGTTCGCACAAGAGTTTTGAATTAACTAGATCGTAGATTTGTTGGGTGTGACCTGTATTGATAGAACGAAATACACGTTGATCTTTGAAATAGACAAAACCGATGTCGTCTTTGCGACTGAATGGACTCTTGTTAATAGACATTACCTTTAGTGGTTCGATGGTCTTGGCTTTTTAATTAGGGATCGCATTTGACGCCTCGTTTCGGAGGTGAAGAGGGGAAAGATAAGAGCAGAGGAAACCCATGATGCAAGAGACGCCCATGAGGCTCCTAACGCTCCCCAGCGGGGAATCAGTAGGAGGTTGCAAACGAGATTTACTAAGACAGTTAGGCAGGAGAATGAAAGGATAATTCGTTGCTTGTGTTCTATCGTGTGGAGCCTTGTCCGAAAGGATATATGGAATACGAAGATCAACGCCCATGAGTGAATTGAGAGTATTGTAGAGGAGGGGGCAAAATCTACTCCGTAGAGAACGTTGATGATCGTGTTTGATGTTATGAATAGGCAGAAGCCGATGAGAATCGATATAGCAGCAAGAGCAGTGTATACTTTGCGGGAAGAATTACTGTATTCAAGGGGGGAGCGTTGGGCTGCTCTTGCCAATGCGGGTGCTACAGAAGCAGACACTGCTAAGGGGATGAAATTTAATGACTCAACTAACCTAGTAGCGGCTGTGTAGATTCCTACTTCAAAATCGCCTGCGATTTGAGCTAGCATGATCTTATCAAGGTTGAAATTGATAAGGACGAGTCCTCCGGAGAGCACCAGTGGCCAGCATTCGGAGAGCATCCATTTGATCTCAGAGATTTTTGGTTTTAGTCGAGTGAGCTCTCCTTTGTTATTAAGGGAGTAAACTGCTACTAATGCCATGCCGGTCAAAAGTGATTCTGCACATATGGTCCACACGAATGCTGATAGAGGAGCATTGGATACAAGCAGAATGATTCGAGTTAAGGCTAATAGGGAGAAGAGGATTATTTCCGTTGCTGCAATGAATTTGGACTTGGTTTGGGATTCGAACCAAATGCGCGAAAAATTTGCCGCTTTCCCTATGTGTCCGAAGCTTATAATGGCGACGAAGATCGCCGCTTGTGGTGGCGGGTTGGGCAGCATGGATATGCTGAAGGTTGCTAAAAGTATTAAGAGGATGTTTCCGAATAGTTGTATGGTGCAAACAGACCCTAGAATGATATGCTTGTCTTGGGGGCGTTGGGTGAGTTCGCGACTGGTTACGGAGTTTAGGCCAAAGGAAGCAAATACGGAGAATAGGGCTACGAAAGCTATTGAGAAATTTAGCACTCCAAATTCTTTGGGACCGAGGTAGCGAGCTAACCAAGCAGAGAGAAGTAGGCCAATAGTGAGCCGAACAACGCGTTCAAGGCCGAGCCATGAAAAATTGACGAAAATAGAGGTTAGAGCTACGTGGCGACGATTCAGACCAAGTATACGTTTTATTCTTGGCTCTTGATTCCTCATTTTGTTTGAGCTGGATCCTTTTTCATTGGGATATGGCATGGCTTGTTTTGAGAATGACCCTTTTGGTGTTCAGGCTGAGAGGTGAAAACTACGGTGTTTCGGCACAAGCGTGTCAGGGAGACGATGATTGTTATTTAGCTCTAAAAGGGTTGCTTTGTGGGATCGAGGATAAGGCAAGGGGCGGACAATCGAGAGGTTCGCAAGTTTAGTTCCCATGTCATTATAGTGAGGCATGGGTGTTGCTGCTCTCTTGGATAGCCGTCTAGGTGCTTGAGGGATTTTGTATGGTTGTGAGCTCACGATTTTGCAAAAGTAAATAAATAGAGTCTACTGCTTAGGTTTATCGGCACTGCCGTGAGTAGGTTTACTCACTTCCTGTGCTTTACAAAGAAAATGGGTATTTAGCGTTCCAAACTTACATTTTTAGGTTCCGAGTCTTGATTTGGGCAAAAGATGCTTCAATGTGCTCGGCTTATGATCAAAGCCGAGACTAAGAGCCTACACGACGAAATCGAAAAGAGAGCAGGGTACCTTTGGAGGTATCTTTGACGTCGATAATAAGCGTAAGGAAATCGAGGTTTTGGATGAAAAGATGGTCACCGAAGGCTTTTGGAATGACCAGAAGGCAGCGCAGGTCGTGATTGCTCAGGCGAATAAGCGGAAGGTTATCGTCAATGGGATGACTGCTTTTAAGGCGAAGTTGGATGACGCGGTTGCGATGGCGGAACTCTTGAACGAGGAGGATGTTGAAGAGACTTCCGAGGATGCGGAGGAGCTGCATTCCGCTGCGGAGGCTCTGAAGGAGGAGTTAGATAGTCTTGAAATCCAGTCCTATTTGAGCGGACCGCATGATCATTGTAACGCGGTATTGAGTGTGAATGCCGGTGCGGGCGGGACGGAGTCCTGCGATTGGGCGGATTTGCTGTTTCGCATGTATTCGCGTTGGGCGGAGCGTCGCGGCTTTAAGGTCGAGATCATGGACTTGCTCGCTGGAGAAGAAGCGGGAATCACCAAGGTTACATTGCGCATCGTGGGTACGAATGCGTTCGGTTACGCGAATGCGGAGCGTGGCGTGCATCGTTTGGTGCGGATTAGCCCCTTTGACTCGAATGCCCGTCGTCATACGTCGTTTTGCGCGGTCGATGTGGTGGCGGAGATCGAGGACGATGTTGAGATCGAGATAGCAGATTGCGATTTGCGCGTGGATACCTACCGTTCAAGTGGAAAGGGTGGACAGCACGTTAACACGACGGATTCGGCGGTGCGTTTGACTCACTTGCCGACAGGTGTGGTGGCGGCGTGTCAGAATGAGCGTTCGCAGATCAAGAATCGTGCGACGGCTTTGAAGATGCTTAAGGCTCGTATTTACGAAAAGCAGCAGGACGAGAAGCGTTCTCAGCTGGATAAGGTCTATGGGGAAAAGGGTGAAATCGGTTGGGGTAACCAGATCCGGAGTTATGTTTTCCAACCATACCAGATGGTGAAGGATCTTCGTACGGGGGTTGAATCGGGTAATATCCAAGCGATTATGGATGGGGATATCGATCGGTTTGTGAATGGCTGGCTTCGAGCGGGATCACCGCGTGCTCGAAGTAAGGAAATTAAGATCGAAGACTAGAGCGTTGGTATCATTCGTATGAAGCATTCTGCATTGCAAGAGGCCTACGCTGCCCAAGAGCTATTCGAGGGGAAGACGTGGCGCACGTCGCCAAAACCATGGCCTTTGACTGGCGAGATGGTGGAAGTGTTAGAGGGGATCGGGCAAGCGAGTCTGGATTTCTACAAGGCATTGGAAACGCTTTATATGCGTTCGGCTCAGGGGAAGAAGTTGCTGCGCAATAAGGAGCTTTTTGCTCCGTGGGTTGCGGATTATCTGGATCGTGGGAAGCCTGAGAAATTGGTGAAGATCTCGCGGAGTGCGATGAGTAAAGGACGCGTGCCGCCGGTTATTCGTCCTGACTTGTTGGTGACGAGTGAAGGCTTTGCTTTGTCTGAGCTCGATTCGGTTCCGGGTGGGATTGGGCTAACGGGCTATCTCAATGAGCTTTATAAGGATTCGAGTGAGCATCCAATGCTCGGTTCGGATCGTGCGATGGAGGAGGGCTTTTATCGTCGGATGGCGGCATTGGTTCCCGATAACCAGAGTCCGGTGGTTGCGATTGTGGTGAGTGCGGAAGCAGGTACTTATAAACCTGAGATGGATTGGCTGGCGGAGAGTCTTCAACTGCGTGGGTATCGCGTTTATTCGCTGTGGGATCACCAGGTGTTCCCATTGGGAGATACGGTTTGTTTCGATGTTGAGGGGAATCCGGAAAAGATCGATGTGATCTACCGTTTTTTTGAGCTCTTCGATATTCAGAATATAAAGACTTTTGAGTTTATGGTGGATGCATGGGAGAAGGGTGAGGTCGCGATTGATCCGCCTTTGAGACCCGTGTTTGAGGAGAAACTCGCGATGGGCTTGTTTCACCATCACTTGTTGGTGGATTTTTGGAAGGAGAACCTTCCGAAAAAAACGCTGCGTATTTTGCAGAATCTTATCCCGAAAACTTGGATCGTGGATCCTGCTCCGTTACCACCCGGTGCGGTGTTGGATGGACCGGTTGCTCAGGGGCGGGAATTGCATGACTGGATGGATCTTGCGGAGGCGAGTCAGAAGGAGCGTAATCTCGTTTTGAAGATTTCCGGATTCCACGAGACCGCTTGGGGATCGCGTAGTGTGGTGATCGGGAATGATGTTTCTAAGGACGAGTGGCGTGATGCGTTAAAGCAAGCCTGTGAAATGGCAGGGACTCATCTTTATATAATCCAAGAATTCAAGAAATCCGTTAAGCTTAAGCATCCTCTGTATTCGGAGGAAGGTGAGGTTTATGAAGCGATGGGGCGGTTGCGCCTGAACCCTTACTATTATGCTCACGGCGATCGCGTTGAGCTCGAGGGGTGTTTGGCTACCTTCTGTCCGCCGGATAAGAAAATTATTCACGGGATGGAAGACGCGGCAATGTTGCCGTGTTGTGTTACATCTTAGTTGCGGCGAGAGCAGGTTCGTAGGCGGTCTTTAGGGTGTTTTCGGCCATCTTTGTCGCGGTGAATTCTTCGATTTTATGTGTTCCATTGGCGATCATTTGAGCACGACGGGTACTGTCGTCGACGAGCGAAATTACTTGTTGCGACAGGCTTTTGAAGTCGGCGACATCGGAGAGTAGGCCGTTTTGCTGATGGATAATGATTTCCGGAATTCCGCCGGCTAGAGTGGCTACGACAGGTACTTTACATGCGAGGGCGTCTAGGAGGCTTGTTCCGAGACCTTCTGTTTTGGATGGCATTAGGAAAACGTCCAGCTCGGGAAGAATTTCTGGAATGTCGATTCGGTATCCAGTGAGGAATACTTTATTTGCAATGCCTTCTGTCTTAATTCTGTTTTCAATCATCGTGCGATCTTTCCCTTCGCCTATGATTATGAATGCTATGTCATCTCGTTTTTTAAGCGTTTCTACAGCGACATTGAGGAAGGTGTTGTAATCTTTGTGGTCGGCGAGAGCGGAGGTGTTTCCGACAAGTTTTATTGTACTGTCTAGATTGAATTCTTGATGGAGTTTATTCGAACGTGTGCATTTGTCGAACCGTGAGAGATCGACCCCGCTGTGAACCACGCAAATTTTTGAGTGATCTGTGATTGTCGGTTCGATGACTGCCTTTATGGCGTGCGACACGCAGGCTATACGGTTGATGTAGTTACTATTATATTTCTTCTGGGAATAAATAGATTTTCGAATTGGGGAATCGATTCTTCGACTTAGGATGAGCGGGCGTTTTAGCCCGAAAAGCCTACATGCAGTTAAAGCTGCCGAGTGAGCGTGTGAGTCATGTATATGTATTAAGTCGGGTTGGGTTTTGGTGGTGATTTTGTGGAGTGTTCTGGCAAATGAAATCGCGAATCCAGAAGGCTTTCTACTTGTGGCATGTGGTATGTTGAAAACTTTACATTGTTGTTCGAGTACGGAACCTGTTGAGCAAAGGATAAACGGCTCGCTACCATTCAGTAGTTGATACTTAGCGAGGTAGATAATTTGTTGTTCTCCTCCTCGCCAAGACATGGCGGAGGCAATATGGATGATTCTCATAGTCGAAATGGGTGAACCTTTATTAGCTGTCTTTTGCTTCAAATTATCGAAGTAAGCTATTTAGAACTAAGGGCATATGCGGCGATGTTGTGTTACTTCTTAGTTGCGGCGAGAGCAGGTTCGTAGGCACGTTTTAGGGTGTTTTCGGCCATCTTTGTCGCGGTGAATTCTTCGACTCTGCGTTCTCCTCCGACTATTAGTTGATCGCGTAGGGGACTGTCGTCTAGAAGGCTGATGACTTGTTGTGACAGGCTTTTGGAGTCGGCGACGTCGGAGAGTAGGCCGTTTTGCTCATGGATAATGATTTCAGGAATTCCGCCGGCTCGAGTGGCTACGACAGGTACTTTACATACGAGTGCGTCGAGGATGCTTGTTCCGAGACCTTCTGTTTTGGATGTCATTAGAAATACGTCCAGCTCGGGGAGGAGTTCTGGAATGTCGGTCCGGTATCCAGTGAGGAATACTTTATTTGCAATGCCTTCTGTCTTTATTCTGTTTTCAATCATCGTGCGATCTTTGCCTTCGCCTATGATTATGAATGCTATGTCGTCTCGTTTTTTAAGCGTTTCTACAGCGACATTGAGGAAGGTGTTGTAATCCTTGTGGTCGGCGAGAGCGGAGGTATTTCCGATGAGTTTTATTGTGCTGTTTAGGTTGAACTCACTGTGGAGTTTTCCTGTGTTTGTACTCCCGTCGAAACGAGCGGGGTCGATGCCGTCGTGTACGACGCATATTTTTTGGCTCTCTTTAATTACCGGCTCGATGATGACTTTGATCGCATGGGATACGCAGGCGATGCTCTTGATCCAATTGCTGTTGTATTTTGCTCGGGAGAAAATGGACTTTTTTATGGGAAAATCAATTCTTCTGCTCAGGACGAGCGGGCATCGAAGTCCGAAAAGTTTACATGCACTGAGTGCTGCTGAATGAGCGTGTGAGTCGTGCATATGGACCACGTCGGGGGCGAATGTAGTGGCCGTTTTTTTGATGTTTCGAGCAAAGGAGATTCCGAAGCCGGAAGGTTTTTTACCCGTGGCGTAGGGAAGGTTGAAATCCTTGCAGCGTTGTTCGAGAATGGATCCTGCTGAGCATACTATGAGAGGTTTGAGCCCTTGCTTTAATTGAGCCTTTACGAGGTAGACGACTTGTTGTTCTCCACCTCGCCAAGACATGGCGGTCGCTATATGTAGAATTCTCATAATGGTGGTAGGGCGTTTGAGGCTTATTTGCTGAGGAGGTTGTTGAGGGTTTGGGGAAAGGTTTGGTTGAAGCTTTTATTGTTTGAATGAAACCAGGAATGACCTGCTTGAGCGAAGGCCTGTTTGGTTTCTTGAGGCATGCCGATCAGTTGGATGATTGCGTTTTCGAGGGCGGTTGGATCGACGTGATAGTTTGTACCCATATGTCGGGGACTGCTCGTGGAGAAGGGAATGAGAATACCCCGGTCGGAAGTGATCAGTTCGTTCATCGGAGGAGCGTCGGTTGTTATTACGAGAGCGTTACAGCTCATTGCTTCGGCGATGTAGTGTCCCCAGCCTTCGGATAGGGAAGGGCAGAGGTGAATGCCGTGGGTATTGAGGAGTTGGAGTAATTCGTTTTCCGGTACGCGGTTGGCGAGGAGGGTTACGTTTTTCGGTACGCGTATCGGGGCGTTGTCAGGGTGTTGGACTAGGGTGAGCTGTGGCCATTCTGGGTGTTTGTTCCAGAGTTCGAGCAAAGTGCTGGTTCCTTTGAGTGTGCTACGTCCGGCGAGGTGGATGAAGGCGTTGTAGTCTTGGTTTTGGTTTTTAATCGAGCGGTCGGTGGATGTGAATCCGATATGACGGGTGCTGCAGTGCTCACTGAACAAGGCTTCCGCGTGGCGTGTTTTGCAGAGCACATGGTGGATATGCTTGAGGCGTTTGATGTGTCGGTGTGGAAAACGCTCTTGGTTGGGGATAAGTAGATTGAGGCGAGCGGATCCGAACCAGCGTGGGAAGATGCGTTCTAGAAATATGTTGGCATCGAACGTTTGTTTCGGGAAGAGCCAGTGGCTCCACGCGGGGATCGCCCGGCTGTGGCTGACCGTGACTTGAAAGCCCGCATCTGAGAGAGCTTTGTGTACTAGGTTTACGTCTTGATCTAGCCCGACTCCGTTGGTTCGAGCGATGATGTTTATGTGTGGAGGCATCGTCTACTATTCTGAGTGCTGATTATGTTCGGGGTGCGGTTAGAGCTGCTACTGGTTTATGCCGTAAGCGGTGTAGGTGGCGTTTGAGTTTTTATTGTCGAGTAGGATTTCTAGGTTTTCTGCGGGGCGATCCAGTAGTTTATGGTGGAGGTGGTATTGTACTGCCATGTGGTTTACGTTTTTTAAACCAATTCCTAAGTTTCGTGCTCTGAGTTCTAGGTCGGTGTCTTCGCCGCAGGCGGGTGCTAGGTAGCGCTCATCAAATCCGTTCAGTTTTAATATATCTGATTTGTGCATCGAGAAATTGCACCCTTTGAGTTTCGGGGTTTTCTTGAGAATCTTATTTCTGAGATATGGAGACCTAATGTAGATGGACTTTTCTGCGTGTCTAATTTCGCCCATTAGGCTGCTGAGCATGAGTGGGATTACTCGTTTTTCCAGTTTACCTGAGCGCACCAATTCGGGGGTCAGCTTTTTTGTAAGTGCCGCGGAGAGGTTTGCTCGTCTACCGGCCAATATTTTCCCCTGCTCTTTGTTAATGATATGTTCGTTGATGAATCCTCGATGAGGAATGCAATCGGCATCCATAAAAATGAGATACTCGCTTTGAGATGCTCGGATTGCTTTGTTAAGTATGATGTTTTTTCGCCAGCCGTTGTCTTCGTGGGCGATGTGCTG
Organism: uncultured Puniceicoccaceae bacterium; assembly: GCA_963933925.1. Classification (GTDB taxonomy): domain Bacteria; phylum Verrucomicrobiota; class Verrucomicrobiia; order Opitutales; family Opitutaceae; genus JAKYXN01. Next base: position 19,782 of record CAWVWU010000010.1, on the reverse strand, counting down.
GCAGTCGAAACTTGCTTCCTCGATGAGCCCTTTTAGAGCGGCAACCGCTTTGTTGTTCGACCCGTCATCGGCGATGATTACTTCAAATTGCCGTTCAGTCTGCCTTTCAAGTCCGGAGAAAACGAGTTTCAGAAAATCGATCTTGTTATAGAACGCGATTATAATGGAAGAATTGTACTTGGACATTTTGATTCTGACTGGTGATTTGTTTGTGTGGTTCATCTGATCCAGTCAATTGTAAGCTGATTGTGGGTGGATTTAGGGGCGAGGTTTACGTTTCTGCGGTAAATCGAGGTTTATGGGATTAGTTATGAGTCTTGGCGGGAGTTATTCCCAAAGTTACTCGCAGCTTGTTCTTCCACTTATTCACAATGGCACTTTTGGGGTTGTCAGCTTTCGGGGTGAATCTTCATCTTCGGCCCCCTATATATGTATCTGAGTTCCCTGAAAGTTAACGGTTTTAAGAGTTTCGCCGATCCCACGCTATTAAAGTTTGAGCGTGGGGTGACTGCGGTCGTAGGGCCCAATGGTTGCGGTAAGAGTAATATTGCGGACGCGATTCGTTGGGTATTGGGCGAGCAGAGTGCGAAGGCACTTCGTGGCGGCAAGATGCAGGACGTCATCTTTGAAGGTACCGACAAGCGTAAGCCGGTAAACGTATGTGAGGTCTCAATCATGTTGACCGACTGCGAGAAGGAGTTGGGCAGCGAGTTTAATGAGGTCGAGATATCCCGTCGTGTTTTGCGCGATGGGGGGAGCAGCTACTATATGAATGGTAAGGCATGCCGCCTGAAGGATATCCAGCGTCTGTTTATGGACACGGGTATTGGGCGGACGTCTTACTCGATCATGGCTCAGGGGCAGATCGACCAGATTCTTTCCAGTAAACCCGAGGAACGTAGGGCGGTTTTTGAGGAAGCAGCCGGGATTTCGAAGTATAAGGCTCAGCGCAAGGAGGCCTTGAACAAGTTGGCTCTGGTTGAGACTAACTTGGCTCGTGTGACTGATATTGTAGGTGAAATCGGCCGTCAGATCGGGAGCTTGAAACGTCAGGCGACCAAGGCCATTAAGTTCAAGAAATTGAGTCACCGTCTTCGTCACTTGGATGTGGGGTATAATGCGTACCAGTTTGGGACGCTTTCTAATTCGCTGAAATTCATCGATAAGAGTGCGGATTCTTTGCAGACCGAGGTTGATGAGCTCCAAAAGGATTTGGTGATGAAGGATTCTCATCTGACTGTTTCGAAGGAAGAGCGTCAGGCATTGATCCAGCGGGTACAGGATGCTCAGCAGTCGGTGTTCGATTTGAAGAGCATGAAGGAGCAGGCGGCGAATCAAGCTCACCTGTCTCAGATTAAAATCTCATCGCTCGACGAGCGGATTGAACAGGCCAACGAGGAGATCGCTTCTTTTGAGGTGCAGATTGGAGAGATTGCGGCCCGCTTGGACGAGCATTCTCAGGACAAGCAGTCACATATGGATGTGCTTGGAAATTCGGACGAGATTTTCCAAGAGCGTAATCGCGAGTTGGCGGAGATCGAGACCCGTTTGGAGTCGACCGATCGACAGATCCAGCAGTGTAAGATGCAGGCGATCGATGCTGAGCGTCAGGCTTCTCAGGCCCGTGAGGAACGGGCACGATTTGAGGTTGAAGCACAGACGAGCGGAAGCCGTTTGATGCGTCTCGAAGAAGAGTTGGTTGAGCAGGGCGAGGGACATAGCGAGGCAGCGGAAGCGTTGGCGTCGTTCCAGAGTCAAGCCAGTGAAGCGAGGGCTCAGCAAGAGGAACTTCAGGCCGCTCTAGAGGCGGCGAGAGAAAAGGTTGCGGAAACGCGCGAGGCTGTGAAGGCCGCTCAGGTGCGTATTCAACAATTGGACCGTGTGGTGACTCAGAAGTCGGCCCGCGTGAAGCTCTTGCAGCAGTTGCAGGAAAAGCTCGAAGGTTATGGCGATGGTGCGAAAGCGCTACTGCAAGGGAAAATGCAGGGTGGCTTAGCTGAGAAGTCGTTTTCTCCGATCGCAGCCAATTTGTCAGTGACGGAGGGATATGGTCCCGCAGTTGAAGCCTTGTTAGGTGCGGCAGTTGAAGCGGTCACCGTGGGCGACGCTCAGACCGTTGAAGAAATCTTTAGTCAATTGGCGGAGCGGAAGATCGGCCGCGTGTGTGTGAAGCTCGATAGTGCTCCCGAAGCGGTTGGGACTGCGAATGATTTACCTGCTTGGTTGAAGCCCGCGTTGACTTATGTGAGTACGGCGAACGAAGGCAAAGATCCTTTGAAGGCGGTCCTTTCGGCGAGTTATATCGTGGAAGATATTGCTGAGTTCTTACGTTGGTGGGAAGGCCGTTCGGATTTCCGTTTTCTTCAAGTCGCTTCGACTAAGGGTGAGACCGTGGATAGTCGCGGGATCGTAACCGGTGGGTATAAGAAGGCTAATAATAGCAGCATTTTACAGCGCGAGACGGAGCTGCGTCAGACCTTGGACGAGCTCGAAGAAGATCAATCGACATTGGATGCGGCTCGAGAAGCAGCAGATACGATCAATGGAGATTTGGAAGCTGCGGAGGATGAGGTAGAGAGCACCCGTCAGCAGTTGAACGAGGTGAATGGACAAGCTTCTTCCTTGCAGGCTGAGGTGCGCAATGCCGAACGTGCGGTGCATGAGCAGAAGCTTAAGGCGGAGCGATTGGAGCACGAAAAGGATACCTTGTTCGATGTGAAGACCCGTGCGGAAGAACGCTTGCAAGAAGCCGGTGAACGGCTGGTTGTGCAGGAAGAACGTTTGGCTGAGTCCCGTCGTAGCTTGGAGTCTATCGAGCAGGGGGTGGATGAACTTCGCCGCGTTCGTGATGAGGGCCGCGAAGGACTCTCTCAGGCAAAATTTGATCTACAGGATAAGAAGCAGAAGTTGGACTTGTTGAATCAAGGATTGGTCGAGATGGAGCAGCGCCGGAATGAGCTGACCCGTTTGATTGAATCGAAGACTAACGATATTGAGCGTTGGACTGAAGAGATCGAAAGCTTAACTCAAGAGACGGACCAAGCGACCGACCGTGGAGACGCGGTTGAAAACGAACTTGAAGAAGCGAAGATTCTCGTGGACCGGACCCGTGAGGGGATGGTTGAAGTTGAAGAAAAGATTTCCGTTCTCGAAAGGGAGCAATCGGTGGTTCGGGAGAAATTGGACAGCTTGAAGACCGATCTTGGCGGACAGAATGTACAGATCGCTGAAAAGCGTTCTCGTGTGGAATTTCTAAATGAGGAGATCCAGCGCGAGTATAGCATTGATCTCCGATTGGTTGATTGGAAATCCGAAATGTGGAAGGCCAGCCAGCCTGTTGCTAATTTACCGACCTTGGATGCCGAGGACGAAGATGAAGACGATACGGCCCCAGAAGAAGGAGAGGATACTCCAACTGAGGCGGCGGTAGAGCAGACTGTAGAAGGTGCCGTTGTCGTTGAAACCGCCGAAGGCGAGGAGGCAGCAGCAGTAGAACCTGAAGAGGTGAAAGTTGCGATCGCTCAGGCTCAGGAGATAAAACCAACCGAGGAAGAGTTAGCGGACCTCGAAGGTACGAACTGGGATAAGGTGAAGGTTGAAATTCAGACTTTGCGTAAGAAGGTTCAGAGTATGGGAGCTGTTAATACGGACGCGATCGCTGAATACGGCGAGCTTCGTGATCGACACAGCTTCTTGAAAGGGCAGTACGAGGATTTGACAGGAGCGCGTGATACGTTGGTTGCGGCGATCGATGAGATTAATGAAAAATCTCGTGTGCTCTTTACGGATACGTTCGCTCAAATCCGAGAGAATTTTAAGAAGACTTTTTCTACTCTGTTTAATGGAGGAAAGGCCGATCTTCAGTTGATCGAAACCGATGATGTTCTAGAGAGCGGAATCGAGATCGTGGCTCAACCTCCAGGTACGCGCCTTAAGGGGGTTGGATTGCTTTCGGGTGGTCAGAAAACGATGACGGCAGTTGGTTTGCTCTTTGCGATCTACATGGTGAAGCCGAGTCCGTTCTGTCTTTTGGACGAGCTCGATGCACCGTTGGATGAATCGAATATTGGCCGCTTTACGACTTTACTTAAGCAGTTCATCAAGCAGTCACAGTTCATTATCATCACACACAACAAGCGTACGATCTCTGCGGCGAGGGCTATTTATGGAGTGACTATGGAGGAGAAGGGTGTTTCCAAGGTTGTCTCGATGAAGTTTCACTCGGAGCATGAGGACGAGGATATCGTAAGTCTACAGCTCGAGGCGTCTGACGTGCCGGTAACGGTTTAGTTGATTGAATATTGTGGATTGGCTTTGGCGTTGATTGCTTGTGGGGTCCTGCTTTTATGGAGGGCATGCTGTTATCCCGCTTGATGTCTTTGTTTCGACGGTCGACTGATCGGTCGACTGATCGAGCATCGATTGGTGTTTATGGAGAGCGGGAGGCGGAGCGGCTTTTGAAAAGCCAGGGCTTCAAGGTGTTGGCTCGCAATTGGCGGAAGGGGCGTGATGAGATTGATCTCGTCTGTATGGATGAGGGGATTTTGGTCTTCGTGGAAACGCGTACCCGTGTGACAGGGGCTTTGGTTGGAGGGTATGACTCGATTGGGGAGCGAAAAAAGAAGGCTCTCCTGAGGGTGTGCCGTGCCTATGTCTACGAGTTGAAGGGAGCGGCACCGCGTGTGCGTTTTGATGTGGTGGAGGTAGAGCACGAAGAGGGGCGGATTTTGGAATCCCGCCATTTTGAGAATGTGCCGTTGTTTTCAAAGGCATTGAGTCGGGGGAATGAAAATTGAGAAGCAGAGGGAAGGAGAAGTATATTAATCTGTGATTTTCGATCAACCGATGGGCAATTTGGGTCGATATGGAATTATGGTCGCGGTGGTTTGGGCTCATTTATTTGAGCAATAGATGAACATTCTATTGGCATTGAGTTCTTTAGTTATCTTAAGGTCACTGTTCCCTGATCATAAAATGTTTATTGCTTCCTCTATTCAACCTGCTTTGAGCAGGATTATTCGCGACGGTCTCTTGTCGGTTATCCTGCTGTGTGGACTTCACTTAGGCTGCGTACAGGCTGGGGAGCAGCAGGCGAAGACAGAGGAAGAGAAGCAGGTGAAAGGCTTGGGGAGCTATGTCCAAGATATTTTTAATACGGAGCTGCCTTTTACGAATCTTGATGAGGCGTGGGATTTAGATATCCATCCGAAGTTTCGCGATATCATTGACGAACCGTTTATTCGACTGCCTTTGCGCGTGACTTACGGCTTTACTGATTCCTTGGAAGGGAGTGTTGGTTACTTACCCTATATTCCCAATCCATTTAAGTCGGATAAATTAAGCAGTTTGGGAATCGTGGAGTTGGGTTTTAAGAAGCGTTTGCCGAACTTTTTGGACGATACTTGGGATTTCGCATTTGGTTCAAAGGTTCAACTGCCCGTGGATGATGTTCCGTTTGTAAACGGATATTCCATTGTTTCACGGTCGAATTTTATGAGAACGCAGCCCTTTGTGGTTGTTTCGAAGCGCTTGATTGGGGATGAGCGCCTTCGAGCTTATTTCAATGTATCGTACGATTGGATCAATCGGATCGATCGTTTATGGGGCGATCCCGCCTATTCCGGTTATTCTGAAGAATTCGGTTATTCCGAAGATCCCATCTATTCTGAAGATCACCATGCTGCTCTTGAAAAGCCGAAATCTCTATTTTTGTTTCAGCCGGGTATCGTATTTCGCCCTGAGGATGAATGGCTCTATTCGCTGGACCTTGGTTATTTGACAAGCCGTCTCGCGGGGGGGAATGCGAGCGAGTGGAGTTTAAAACCAGGTATTCGTTGGTATCCTAAAGAGAATACATGGTTCGGCCAATTGCCGGGAGATATGAGTATCGGACTTACAGCCGAGTATTTCTTCACGCAGTTGCCTGAGAACGAGCATCGAGACAACCTCCGAGTACGTGTGCGGGTCCGTTGGCGCTGGCATCGTTCTCATGACGCGTCCTCACATTAATCTCGAGAATTCAGTTTTGGACCACGGTATGAATTGAATTGAGATTAGGGATTAATTTCCTTTTTGAAAGCGGGCGAATCTTGGCAAATCAGCCGGTATATCCCCTTTACAAGGAGATTTACTAGGGACAAGCTGGTCGTCTAATTCATCGAACAGTCCTATGTCTCAAGATTCCCGACATCCATTCCTAAAAGGCTTAAGTAAGCATCGAGGTACACAGCCGACGATCATCACCATTTTTGGTGCGTCTGGCGACCTTTGTGCTCGGAAGCTCGTTCCTGCTATTTACAACTTGGCAGTGGATAATCTCCTGCCGGCTGATTTTTATTTAATCGGTTTTGGGCGGAAACCAATTCCCGACGAAGACTTTCGTGAGTTGGCTGCCGATTCGATTGCTAAGTTTTCTCGTCGTAAGTTGGACAAAGATATTTGGAGTCGCATTGAGGCTAATACTTTTTATTGCAGCGGAAGCTACGATGATCCTGATGCGTTTCATAAATTGGGAGCGAAGATCGACGGCATCGAGAAGGACCTCGGGCGTGAAGCGCAGAGTGTTTGTTACGTTTCGACGCCTCCGTCAGTTTTCGAACCGATTATCCAGCATTTGGGAACCTGTGGTTTGGCGACGAAGTATCAGGATACGGATGCTCATACGAAGGTGGTTGTCGAAAAACCATTTGGTAAGGATTTGGCTTCGGCTCAGAACTTGAACCGCGTGATTCGTGGTGTTTTTCAAGAGCGTCAAGTGTATCGTATCGATCACTACCTTGGGAAGGAGACAGTACAGGATCTGTTGGTGCAGCGTTTCGCTAATTCGATATTCGAGCCGTTGTGGAATCGTCAGTACGTGGATAATGTCCAAATCACGGTTGCGGAGTCTTTAGGAGTTGGGACACGTGGTGGTTACTATGAGCAGAGTGGTGCGACGCGGGATATGATCCAAAATCATACGATGCAGTTGCTTGCACTTACTGCGATGGAGCCGCCTTCATCCTTAGATGCAGAATCGATCCGGGATGAGAAAGTGAAACTTCTTAAGGCGATCGAGCCCTTGAATCTAGACTACAATGTAGGCGATGTGGTGCGTGCTCAATACGGTCAAGGTTTGATCGACGGTGAGGCGGTTACTGGGTACCGTAAGGAGCAAGGCGTTTCGCCGGAGTCCGAGACGGAAACCTTCTGTGCGATGAAGTTGAATATCAATAACTGGCGTTGGCATGGTGTACCGTTTTACTTGCGTTCAGGGAAGCGTATGTCACGACGCGTGACAGAAATCTCGATACAATTTAAACGTCCCCCTTCAACCTTGTTCAGCAAGAACGAGAGCTATAATTTGGCGTCTAATTCCTTAGTCTTCCAGATTCAGCCCGACGAGGGATCGACTGTATTGTTGAATGCGAAGATTCCGGGTCTCCAGGCACGTACGCAACCCGTGAAGATGCATTTTAAGTATAGTGCGACCTTTGGTTCGAATACACCTGAAGCCTATGAGCGCCTCGTACTCGATGCGATGACGGGAGATGGTACGTTGTTTATTCGCGGTGATGAGACGGAAGCGTCTTGGAATTTGATCAGCCCTGTGCACGAGTTTTGGGAGAGCGAAGGCCAACGCGGAATCGAGACCTATTCTTCGGGCTCTTGGGGGCCATTGGCTGCCGACCGGATGGTCTGGTCTAACAATCACGAATGGCGTCGTCCATAACCGAGAGGAATCTCTACTATGGCTAAAAGCGAAGTCTATAAAAATTTACCAGGATTTGAAGTTCCCGTTGGGGAGGCACTAAATGTGCTTTCCAGTATGTGGGATGCTCCGGCGAGCAGCGACGAGCGAGCTCCTTCGGAGTTTCGTGCGTCGCGTATGAATCTTATCCTCCACCTCGGGTTTGATTGTTCACATGAGGATGCGAATGCCGTCTTTCAGACCGCGTTGGATTTCTCACGGCGTTATCCGTGCCGTATTGTTTTTCTCTGTGCGCAGCCTGATTCATGGGATGCGGAGAGTGGCATGGTGTGTAAGATCTATTCGCAGTGTGATATTGGGCTTTCGGGTACTGATATGAGTTGTTGCGAAGTATTGGCCTTGGGGTACACCTTGGGAGATCGTCAGTATTTGGAAAATCAAGTTTCTTTGTTTTTAGAAACTGATTTACCAACCTACTATTGGCCGGTTCTTTTTGATTCGGCGGAGTTGCTTTCTTACTACAAGTTTTTCTTTAAGCAGGCGAATCGTATCGTGTTTGATACCGCAAGGGAACGATTTGCGATTGAGGATGTTTTGATTGATCAGCCAGAAAAGATTCATGATATCGCCCATTCGCGTTTCTTGTCGGTGCGTCAGAGTATTGGGCAGTTTATGAGTTCTTTCCCAGTGGCGGACATTATTGATGGATTGGAGTCGGCTTCGATTTCGGGTTCTCCCTGTTTCAAGGCTGAAGGGCACGCCTTGATTGGTTGGATTAGGGAGATTTTGGACACGTGCTATGGGGAAGATTCTAGGACGATGGTAAGTATAACGGAGGACTTCGAGGAGTCTGATTGTGCGGCCCTCGTATTGGCCTTTTCCTATTCGAACGAGAATGGGATCGAGTGCGTGATGAACTTTGACGCGGGACAGGCTATTATTGAGGCCACTTTAGCGGGAGAGAATCATTCGGCTACGTCTGGCGTTAAGTTGCTGGAACCTGCGGAGGCGTTGGCTGAGGCCTTGTTCTTTTCTTAGAGGCTGTCAGAGGAGCTCGTTTCGGTCGGCTATGGTCGTTTAGAATTTTGAAAGCCCGCTAGTTATAGCGGGCTTTTTGGTTTTTAGGGCTTATGTGGAAAGGGGTGCTATGAGATGGCTGCTAGTTGAGTCTTTTGTGCGTGGTCGCGTGCGTCGTCTCGGCGGACATTTTTGGGTTCTGCTCGTGCAATGGTTGTGGAAAGCGGCGAGATGGCACTTCTACGTTTGGGGCTCTGGAATTCTATTTATGGAGTGAGGAAGAAAAGGGAAAGAGACGGGACTTGGTGTAAACTTTTGATGGATAGGCGATACTGAGGTTGATCTTATAGAGGAAGTTACTCATAAGATTGGGTATGGAAGAAGAATCGAATAACACATTTATGTCGATCGATCTGGATGCGGTAGCGCAGCAGATTACTGAGATCGTATCTACTTATGGACTTAAGATTATTGCGGCACTTGCGATTTTTATAATCGGGAAGATTGTCGCGAATTTGGTCTCGAAAGGAGTGAGGAGGACAATGGATAAGCGTAGTGTTGAACCCTCCTTGGTAGGGTTTGCGGTATCTATGGTCCATGCGGGCTTGGTTGCGTTTGTTATCATTGCGGCTTTGGGGCAATTAGGGATCCAGACGACATCATTCGTCGCGATTATCGGTGCAGCTGGTCTAGCGATTGGTTTGGCATTGCAGGGATCGCTTTCAAATTTTGCGGCGGGTGTATTGATCTTGATTTTCAAGCCTTACCGCGTGGGGGATTACGTTGTCGCTGGAGGGGCTGAAGGTTCGGTTGAGGATATTGGGATTTTTACGACGACGATCGTAACGCTCGATAATCGTACTCAAATCGTGCCGAATGCGGTAGCGACTGGCGGAGTGATTGAGAATTATTCCAAGAAGGGGACGCGTCGTTTGGATCTCGTTGCTGGGGTTAGCTACGGAGACGATGTTTTTAAGGTTAAGAAGATCTTACAAGAGATTTTGGATAACGAGCCACGTATATTGAAGGATCCTACCCCAACGATTGGTCTTATGGAAATGGGCGATAGTAGCATTAATTTTGCCTTTCGTCCTTGGGTGAAGGTTGCGGATTATTGGGATTTGTTTTTCGACCTTCAGGAGCGTATTAAGGTTCGCTTTGACGAGGAAGGTATTACGATTCCTTTCCCTCAGCGCGATGTACATCTTATCAAGGAAGTATAGGCGTTTGTTTATATGATTTTTCGATGCCCAGGCCGCTTATGGCTTGGGCGTTTTTGTATTGAGAATATGAGTTTAAGAACAGATCACACACGGTGCATTAAAGCAGGAAATTCGATGCGGTGGTGCTATTTGTTGAAATTGAAACAAGGGAGAGCTTGTCGAAGGATGGGGAGCTGTTATCCAGCTTAGTTGTGAAAGGGTTATCTGTATTCATTGCGGTTGTTTTTTGTAGTTCTCCGTTGTCGTTTTCGGCGGGGAAATTGGATGCGTTGTTGCCTGATGATGGGGATGCATTTGTGACCTTCCTTCTCGATAATGATATGTTTGCCCAGACGGACCAAGACTATACAAATGGGGCTCGTTTGTCTTGGATTTCGGCGGGTCGCGATGTTGCGGCGTTTAATGGGGTTCAGAATTGGTTGCGTAAATTCTCGGGAGATGAGGATAGTATTGGCTTATTTCGAAAATTGTCTGGATTTGGGCGCGTTGCTTCGAATGGCGAGCCTTTGGAGTTGGAGTATAATTATGGATTCTCTCTAACTCAGCTTATGTTTACGCCTGAGGATTTGAAGGCGTCGGCTCCTCCTGTTGGGCAACGTCCTTATGCGGGGTGGTTGGGTATCGGTTTTTCGATTCATGTTAAAGACGATCGAGTATTGAACTCTACGGAGCTCGCAATCGGGGTGGTGGGTGAGAAGGCCTTTGCTCAGGAAACACAGGATTTCGTGCATGAATTAAAGGGGATTGAATTGTTTCAGGGATGGGATAGCCAAATCCCGACGGAGGTTACGATGAGTCTCGCCTTCAATCAAAAGCGGAGGTTGGCGTTTTTAGAGAGCGGTCGGGATATCTTGTCTTTCGATGGTTTTGGCGAATGGGGATTTGTGTTGGGCAATTTCCGCACGAATGGCTATCTGGGTGCTATGTTGCGATTAGGGTGGAATCTGCCCGTTGATTTTTCGGATCCTCGGATATCGGAGTCGGCTTATTCGCATCAGCTTTGGAGTGAGGAGGGAGTGCCTCGCAGCTCTTATTCCTTGTATGCTCTAGCGGGTGTTCGTGGTATTGCGGTGGCTCATGATATCACTTTAGATGGTTCCTTGTTTCGCGATTATGAGACGGGGGTACAGAGCAAACCCTTTGTGGGAGAGGTATACTTGGGAGTGGGGCTGCGTTTGCGTCATTTTGAGTTTAGTTATTCGCATACGTTTCGTTCTGAAGAGTTTGGACAGGAAAACAGGGGGCAGCAGTTTGGGTCTTTGGCGATTCGCTACCGATATTGACCCCGTTGTGAGGTAATTTGAAATGAAGGGGCTATTGGGGTGCTTTTCGCTTTAACTTACCGACTGAGAGATATTACCTATAACAGTCATTCCCTTTGTATGTTGTCTGTTTTAAGTCCAATTCGTATTCCATCCGCTTTCGTTAGGGCAGTGTTCCTCGGGTTGGTCTGTTTGTGGGCACTTGGCGGGAATCTCTTGGAAGCACAAAAGGTGGAAAAGGACCGAGTGGAAGCTGCGATGGCGTTGCAGTTACTTAACTTTGTGACTTGGCCCAGTGAGAAGGGTGAGAATGATGAAATTCTGTTGGGAGTGTTTATGAATAACGCTACGGCATCAGATTTTGAGGAGTTGGTTGAGTCCCCGCAGTCTGGGCTACGATGTCGGGTGAAACTAGTCGATGAGGCGGTCTCACTTGAGGAGCTTTCGAGTTTTGATGTACTGTATTTTGATGGGTCGAACGAAGCCGTGGTCGGGCGTTTTATATCTCGGTTGGATGGAGAGGGGATTCTTTTAATGGGGTCATTTGATGGCTTCTTGGAAATGGGCGGGATGGTGAACTTCGTGAAGAAGCAAAAGCGCGTGACTTTCGATATTGATGTCAAAAATTCGAGTAGAATGGGAATTGGGTATCGAGCACAATTATTGCGTATCGCAAATCGAGTGGAGGGTGATCGATGAATTGGATTAAAAAAATAGCCGCGTCTTTGGATAGATCATTATCCAGTGCCTCTTTGAGAACGAAGCTTATTGTGCTTACTTCCAGTGTGAGTTTCATTGTCGTAGGGATATCGATGGCGATTTCCTTTGTGGTGGAGGTAGGCACTTTCAGGGAGCGTTTGTTGGATGAATATCGTACAACTGCTCATATGCTGGCCAGTAACTTGGAGGCTGCGGTTGCGTTTCGTGATGAACGTGATGCGTCTAAGCTGATCAAGAATCTCGAACTAGTTGATCATGTTCAGGAGGTCAGGGTGTTTTTGGCTGATGGGAGTGTTTTAGCTTCTTTTCGTTCAGACGAAGGTGGAGCGGAGAAGTCGAACGAGATGTTTTTTGATATGCCCACTAGTCTTGTCGGGGGGACGTTTTTCGTAAACGAGGCTGTTCATGTCGGTGATGTAGTTGTCGGAAAAGTTGTCTTGGAAGTAAGTATGCATGAGGTCGCTGATTTTATTTTCAAAAAGATCTGGGTATTTATTTTCTTGATGGCCGTCTCGGTTTTGTTGGTTGTGCCTTTGGCTATGTTGTTGGCTCATATGATCGGGAAGCCAATTGTTGAGCTTGCGGAGACGGCACGGCGTATTACGCGGGATCATGATTTCTCTACGCGACAGGAACGTCAACGTGATGACGAGACGGGTGAGCTTGTGGACGCTTTTAACGAAATGATGTCCGTTATAGAGGCGAGAGATGAGCAGATCCGTTCGAGTGAGGAACGATTTAGAGGTTACTTTGATTTAGGGATTGTTGGTGCTGGAGTTTTGAATACTCGTTTGGTCTGGGAAGAGGCTAACGTTCGTTGGTTAGAAATGCTTGGTTGCGATCATTCGGACTTGATTGGGCATTCATTTTTGGAGGTCCTTGATTTCTCCTCCTCTCAGGTGACTATTGATCACTTTGACATAATTGGGGAGTCAGGGGATCAAATAAAGGTTGGGGACTATTGGTTTAAGTGTAAGGATGGAAGTTCAGTTTATGTTCTGATGTCTATGCGTTTGGTGCCTGGGACGGCTCATACTCCGGAGCATGTCTTGGTTCTCGCACAAGATATAACTGACAGAAAAGTCTATGAGGAGGAAATGAGAATGGCTCGTGATGATGCGGAAGCGTCAAATCGTGCCAAGGATGAGTTCTTGTCGGTTATTAGTCATGAACTGAGAACTCCTTTGAATCCGATTCTTGGATATGTGAATATGATATTGAGTGATCGGAGTGAGGATCAGGATCCGGTTCGACTTAATTATATTAGGCAGTCGGCTGAGCACTTGTTGGGCTTGATTGATAATCTGCTGGATTACTCCCGTTTTGAACGCAACGAGATTACCTGTACGAAGGAGGAGGTCCCGTTGCGAGAAGTTTGTCGAGATGTCGTGGGCTTGCTACGGGAAGGAGCGATGACCAAGGGCTTGGATTTGGAGTATGTGGAGAGTTGGGAGATTGATCGCGATCCTGATCGTGTTTCCGTTATGACGGATTCGATGCGGCTGCGTCAGGTGCTGTTCAACGTGATTTCTAATGCTATCAAATTTACCGACAAGGGAACAGTAAAGGTGGTTTCTGAACTAAAAGTTGGTGCAGGAGGCATGGGGTCAGTTCGGATTAAGGTCGTTGATACTGGAATTGGAATTGCTGAGGGGGATAAGGAGCGCGTGTTTCGACCGTTCGCCCAGATCGATGGAAGTATGTCCCGTGAGTATGCGGGAATGGGGCTTGGGATGGCTATTAGTCGAAAGATCGTACAAGCCTTGGGAGGTCGAATCGATTTTTCGAGTGTGATTGGAAAGGGGAGTCGTTTCTGGATCGATCTTGAGCTTGAAGTGATCGAATCGTCATTGCCCGAAAATAATAATGAGTTGTCCGACGAATGGTCTTTGACCCTTTCTGTGGGCGATGAGTCTATTCTTTTGGTGGAGGACGATGCTTTGAATCGTGAACTTGCGAGCTCCTTAATTCAGTCTTCGGGATACCGTGTTGTCTGTGCAAAGGACGGGATGGAAGCGATCGACCTCTTTAAGGAGGAGACTTTTAGCCTCATCGTATTGGATGTGCGGATGCCTCGTTTGAATGGATTTGAAACGGCGAAGATTATTCGAAAATTAGAACGAGGTAAGAAACGAGTCCCTATTGTTGCTATAACCGCTCACGTCACCAACGAGGTGAGGGAGAAGTGTATCTCTTCGGGGATGGATGATTATCTTACTAAGCCCCTGGATAGCCATAAGCTAAAAGTGATTTTAGCTAAATGGCTGGTGAAGGATCGATCTGACGACGAGGTGGAATACCCTAGTTAGAAATCAATACCGAGTGTGATGCGTGCTCCGCGTCCGTTTCCTATTGTTCCATTGTGCAGAAGGTAGGAATTTAAAGCGTTGTTTGGGTAACGAACTTCTTGATCAAAGATATTTGTAAGTTGGAGGCTTACATAGCCGAGATCCCAAATGTCATCTAATCGGAAGCTGAGGTCAGCCACAATATGGCCTGGTACCCTGTGGCCCGAGTATTGACCTTCGACGGAATCCATTTCGTCTACGATTGCTGGCTCCGTGTATTGAGGGAACATGCTGCTGACGTACCTAACGAGTAGGGCTGCGGCGAAGTTGTTGCGATGATAGTTGAGTTTGAAGTTGGATACGAGCTCAGGGGAGAAGGAAACTTCACCAGTGGGGGAGGAGCGGTTTTCAGAATTTTGCCAGGTTGCACCGATTTCTGAGTTAAAAGACTCTGTCCAATCTGTCTTTAAAAGAAGTTCTATGCCGTTGGTTGATATGTCGCCACTTGAGGTGGTATAGGTTGCGGTGGTATTCTTTCCGCTGCTATCCTTTCCGGTGACGTATATACTTTCGACGAGCAGGTTTTTCATCGTGTTTTTGAATACGCTGGCACTGAAGAGGAATTTTTCCTGAGTGTATACGTAGTTCGCTTCGATGGTTTGGTACTCTTCGTCAATCAAGTCGGATCTGCGGCGGTTGACGAGCTTGATCGCGTCTCCAGCCATTAGTTTGAACACTTGAGATGGGTTCGGTTGATAGATTAGAGAAACGCGAGGTGTGGTGTTACGTATTTTTTTGAAATTTCCGATTCTGCTTGGTGTCGTATCTAATTCGATATTTTCGAAATATTCTCGGCGATAGGCTAGTTGTTCCTCCACTCGCACCCCAACTACGGTTCTTAGTTTTTCAGAGATTTTAAAGTTCAGTTGCGAGTAAATTGCGTTGGTTGTGCGTTCTACCCTATTTACGACTTCATTTTCTACATATCGGGCTGGGACGTGAGTGACTTCGTGTTCGTCGAACATACTTTGCCGTTCGAATCCCGATACAATATTTAGATTTTCGCTAGGTGTGTAGCTGAGTCGAGCTTCGTAGTTCCATGCGTAGAAGTCCAATGTGCGGTATCCAATAAAACCGGGGAAGAGAGCGTCGTAGATCTCTTCGGTTTGGTGATCGTTGTAGCTTATTTGAGCATCAAAGTTGAGAGGTTCGCTTATGTCTTTATTATAACCGATGGTAAAGCGAGAGTCATTCGTTTTTCGAATGGATCCATCTTCAACTGCTGGTGCGACATAGAAATATTCGCTGTTAGATTCATTGTGACTAAAGTCGAAACGCACGTCGTGGAGTGCCCCAGATATTTGAAGATGTTTTTGCTCTTGTTGGAGGCGGTCTTTGAGGTCGAGTTCTTCGTCTAGTGGGAAACCGAAATCACCTTGAAACTCGTTGGCACCGCTTTCGCCAAAGAGATCAATTATTTTGTAGTCGTTGCCGTCGCTGCTAGAAATAGAGGCATTAACGAGGATATGTGCATTTTCTTTAGTTTCGGACCAACGCAAAGCAGACCGTTTTGAATTGAGGGTACCATAAGAGACGGAGAACTGATCTTTGTGGAAAGATTCGTCGGTAATTATATAATAGCACCGAACGATGCTCCGTTTCCATAGATCACGGCATTTGGGCCACGTATGATTTCGATGCGGTCAATCGCTTCTATGGGTATGTTGAGTAACTCCATTGGATTGGAGCGGCTTGAGAGAGAGGTTTGGCGAATTCCGTTTACGAGGATTGCGACGCTGCTGTTTTGTGAGCGTGCATTGAGGAAACCTCGGATTCCGAAATTTCCACTCACTCCGTCGTAGGAGTTGAGATTGTAAAATCCAGGGACATTTTCTAGGATCTCGGTTAGGGAATTGTGGCCTTGGCGTTCGATGTCGGTTCGTCCAACGAGGTAGACACTTGCTGGGGTGTCTCGGATTTTCTCAGGAACTTTAGCCGCCGTAGTGACTTCGACCGACATGAGTTCGAGAAGGGAGAGAGTTCCGATGTCGACTTTTGATTCGGTCTCGGCATTTGCAGCTGAGCTACAGATGGAGAGGAGAAGGGCGGGGAGGAGACGTTTGATCTGGATCACTTGTTAGCGTCGTTGAGTTAGATAAAGGATTGGGGGCTACAAGAGAGGTTGGATAATTTTTTTTAGCAATATGCGGAGATAAAGCAAGGCAGCATTGGATAGGTGCTGAGAGGAAAATTGCAGAGTCGGTTTAAGGGCGACCCTGCAATCTTTAAAAGGTTTAGGCTACTGTGAGTGCGGCGTAGTTCTTTTTGCCACGACGGAGGAGGATATATTTCCCAAAGTGGAGATCATCTTTTGTGAGGCGTCGACCGAGGTTTTGTATGCGTTGGTTGTTCACGTTTACACCGCCGCCTTGGAGATCTTTTTTCGCTTGGCCACGTGAGGTTGAAAGCTTGGTTTCTACCAAGGCTTCAATGAGTGAAAATCCTTCGCCGTCGAGTGAGTCGGCGGAGATTTGTGCATTTGGGATTTCGCTGGTGACAGCCTTGAGGGCGTTTTCGGAGATGCCGTCCAGACCGCCGCCGAAGAGAATCTTGCTGGCGTTGATTGCGTCTTGGGTGGCTTGTTCGCCGTGGATGAGGTTGGTCATCTCGAGAGCGAGGGCGCGGTGAGCTTCTCGGGCACCTGGGTTCTCGTTGTGTTTGTCCTCTAGTTCTTGAATCTGCTCTTGATTGAGGAAAGTGAAGTATTTGAGAAACTTGATGACGTCGCGATCGTCGACGTTGATAAAGTATTGGTAGAAGCGGTAGACGCTCGTTCTCTCGGGATCGAGCCAGATGGCCCCTGATACACTCTTGCCGAACTTACTTCCGTCGGCGTTGGTGATGAGCGGAAGAGTGAGGCCGTAGACTTGTTTGCTGGCTTTCTTGCGTGTGAGTTCTGTCCCAACAGTAATGTTACCCCACTGGTCGCTTCCACCGATCTGAAGTTCACAATTCTCAGCCTGGTTGAGGTGGAAGAAATCGTAGCCTTGGATCAGCATGTAGGAGAATTCCGTGTAGCTGAGGCCGGCATCGCTTTCGCTGCCGAGGCGGGACTTTACGCTCTCCTTGGCAACCATCGAGTTTACGGTGAAGTGTTTTCCAACGTCGCGTAGGAAGTCGAGAAAGCTCATTTGACTAATCCAAGAGGCGTTGTCGACGAGTTTTGCGGTGTTATTTAGGCCTTTATCGAAGTCGAGTAGGCGAGCGAGTTGGATCTCTACTTGTGCTATGTTGTGGTCAAGGATTTCCTTGGTCAGGAGTTGGCGTTCCGATTTTTTGCCGCTGGGGTCGCCGATGCTACCGGTTGCTCCTCCTGCGAGGGCGATTGGCTTGTGGCCGTGGTTTTGGAAGCGACGTAGAGCAATGAGGGGAACGAGGTTTCCTACGTGGAGGCTATCGGCCGTTGGGTCGAAACCGGCATAGAGAGAGATCGGTCCTTCTTCGAGACGCTTCGCGAGTTCTTCGGTCGCTGTGCAGTCATTAAACAATCCTCTCCACTGTAGATCTTCCAATATAGTCATAAGGAGGAAGGTTTTGCTAGGAAAGTGCTAGGCTGTCCAGTTTAGATCGAATGCTTTCTGTAATTGAAGAGGGGTGCGGGCGACTTTACGTGGTGAAGAGATGGGGTGGGAGTGGGCAATTGGGGGGGTGAGTCATGGATTGACGCAGATGGACAGGCTTCGCGTGATTGAGGATTGTTGATTGGAAATTACGGTTTGAGGTGTTGTTTAAGCTGCTGAGTTCGCTGAGAACGCATAGAATTTAGAATTCCTTTAGTGAAGCGGCTACGTCTCGTCGTCCTGATTGATTGTGCAAAGCGGCAGGCTGGCCCTTCTAGATTTGGGAGATGAGTGAGCTCAAATTTAAATTTTCGGTGTTCTTTTGAAGATTGGTTTGGGTTTTTGCTCCTTGATAATTTTTGTTTTAAAGTGATATTCCGTAGGCCTCAATTTTTGTAATTTCCCTCTCCCCCCAGATTGTATGAGCACTAAAGTCCTTCTCCTTAATCCTAATAAAAGTGAAGAGCCGTATCCGGTTTATCCGGTCGGCTTAGCGTATCTAAGAAGTACGCTATTGAATGGCGGGCATGAGTCGGTCGTTTGGGACGCTTTGGTGTCTGAGGATTCATTGGAGGATGTAATCAAAACTAACCTTCCAGATGTGATTGCTGTATCGGTGCGAAATATCGATAACGTGCAGTCCCATAATGAGCAGTGGTTCGTGGCCGATTTGGTCGCAATATGCGAAGAATTGAAGCGTTTGACGGATGTTCCGATCGTATTGGGGGGAAGTGGTTATTCGCTCTTTCCGGAGGCTCTTCTGAAGCTGACTAAAGCCGATTATGGGATGGTGGGTGATGCTGAAGAGGTGTTTGTCCAATGGGTGGATTCTTATGAGGCCGGCAAGAATCGGACTGATTTTGCTGGGTTGGTTTGGCGAGATGGCGATACCGTAAAGGTAAATCCTGGACCTTTTTGCCTACACTTTAAGGAGCGGATTCCCTCTCACGATGAAGGCTTGGTTCGGGCGTATTTGAAGGCAGGTAGTCCGATTGGTATTCAGACTCAGCGCGGCTGTGCATTACGTTGCTGTTACTGCACCTATCCATTAATCGAAGGACGGAGCATGAGAAGGCGTTCCGCCGAATCGATTGTCGCGGAAATCGAAGAGTTGGTTAAGCAGGGTGTTCCGTATGTGTTTTTCGTAGATTCTGTATTCAATCTTTCCGCCTCTCACGTTACTGGGATTTGTGAGTTAATGATCGAGAGGTCGATAAAGGTCGATTGGGGAGCCTTTCTAAGGCCCCATAGGATTAAGCCTGCGTTGGCCGAGCTTTTTGCTCGTTCTGGAATGAAGCATGCTGAATTTGGTTCGGATAGTTTCAACGATTCTGTTTTGAAAGCGTACGACAAGTCGTTTTCTTTCGCGGATATCGAGCATACGCATAATGTTTTGGAAGCGTCGGGTGTGCATTGTAGCCATTTTGTTATTGCTGGCGGTCCGGGTGAGACGATGGAGACTCTCGAAGATACTCTCGAAAAATCAAAAACCTTAAAATGTGCGTTGTTTTTTGCGATCGTAGGGATGCGGGTTTATCCTCACACTGCTTTGTGGCAGTCGCATATTGAGAGTGGAGGGTCTGCGGATCCGGAGGATTACTTGGCTCCTGTATTTTATTTGGCTCCAGGCCTTGAGCAAAAAGTAGTGTATGATCGCCTTCTGGTCGAAGGTGAGGTGGGGCGTAATTGGGTGATCGGTGATCCTCCAAAAGCGTTTAAAGAAGCAGCGGCACGATTGAGGGCACGAGGATTGAAAGGTCCGTTGTGGGAGTACGTAGATGTGCTTCAGCGATTCACGGAGACTGCCGTTTAGGCAAGCCGCACACTTTGCGTGATTGAGGTTTAGGGATTCTGAATTACGGATTTGATTAGGTTGAGGGGTGGCCATCCTAACTACGCCCTTCAGGCTACGATGGGCACGCGGGGACGATGTGCCGCTACCATTGGGTTGTGGGTATAGGT
>CAWVWU010000009.1:0-37586 GCA_963933925.1 uncultured Puniceicoccaceae bacterium | reverse complement strand
CCTATTTTGCCTTAAACTCGGCTGGCAACACACCCACCTTCGCACGAAGGCTGATCTCACAAAACTCCCCGTCCATGGAGCATTTCGTAGCACGGTTGGCCTCATCTCGATGGGTGCCATCGCAAAGCGCGTCCGCAACCTCCTGCGAAACCACGAAGTCAAAGTCATTGCATACGACCCCTTTATGACACACGAGCAAGCCGAGGAGTGGGACGTCGAACTTGTCTCTCTCCAAGAACTCTTCAAACGCTCAGCAGTCACCTCTCTTCACGCACCAGATATCGACGCGACAAAAGGAATGATCAGGCACGAACACTTTGAAGCCATGCCCAAATGGGCCAGCTTCATCAACACCGCCAGAAGTGCCACCGTCCGACACACCGAACTCTGCGACGTCCTAGAGAAACGCCCCGACCTCTGGGCCGTAATCGACGTAACTGAAGAAGCTACCGAAGAAGAGCACCAGCGCCTTATCCAACTCCACAACGTCACCCTAACCCCACACATAGCCGGTTCGCTCAGCACCGAATGCCATCGCATGGGAAAACTCATCTTCGAAGAAGTTCAGCGATTCGTCGAAAACACTCCCCTCGAGTACGCCCTCACAGAACAACAAGCCAGTATCATGGCCTAAAAAAGATTCATCGTCACATTCCACAAGACGAGTCAGTCCTACGCGCAACCAGCGACGACCACCCAGAGAGCATAGTCCAATCACCAAGATCTCCTACGTCAGTTTCAGTTCGCTCACTCGTGACACGGAAAAGGTATAAACCAATTCGCATTCATTCGCGGTAAAAAGAATAGAATCCTAGACCACAACGCTTGAATTCACTTACCCTCGTTTCTCAGAAAGTAACGATGGGCCAAAAAAAAGGAGCCGATCTCAACCGGCTCCCTCATTTCAAAATAAACAAAAATCTATCGTTCCCCCACCCTCGAGCGAACGAACTTAGCAGGTCCCACCTCGTCAAGAACAGGAAGCACCACCTCAATCTCCGACTCGCCTTCTGGCAAGGTCCGAGGCGAATTCGCCTCCAATTCCAGCAATTCCCACGTCACGAAATCCTCGCTCACCTCGAGCTGATAATCCGCGTACTCACTCGCTTTCTGCACGACCCGATACCCGTCCTCAACCAAGGTCATCGCGATGCGACTATGGTCCTGGTAGTCATTCGGATTCGTACGATTCAAAAATTCGATCTCATTAATATCACCATCCCCATCCGGATCTTGATTCCAATCCGCCTCAAGAGCATTCGCATCAACGAAGGTCGCCTCCTGCCACTCATCAAAGGTAAGATAACCTGCCAAAGTCTCGTTAATCCAACGCTCAATCAAATCTTCACCTGCGAAATCTCGCTCAAAGGTAGCCAATGGCGGCATGCGATCAATACCATCTGCCCCAGCCATCTTCAACCAAACCGCAGAATGCTCGTGATCCCCACGCTCCACGAGGAAGTCCACATCAGCAACGCCGTAATCAAGAACTAACCTGTTCTCATCAAGCAAGCCAGACCGATCAAGATTTCGATGAGGACGAGCATCAAACGGATCAGACTCCGGCCCGCCACCTGGTGCATGGCAATACGCACAATTCACCGCTAAGTATGAGCGTGCTCGATGATCCAAACTATAATCTGTATCATCAATATTCGAAAAACGCGGCTGCACCTCTGGCACCTCAAACTCAGTGTCCAAAATACCGGACTCTCCTAGATACTGAAGAAAATTCACCTGCGAGCCATTCACCACCATTTCCTTATTCAGCTGACGCGTGTTAAAGCTCAACGCCAAACCACCCGCAGGAACGTGACAAACCAAGCATTCATTCCGACTAGGAATTGCCCACTGCTGCTTTCGAGAAACTCCGCTCTCGTCCACAATATCATACTCCAAAGCAACGGCATCATCTCCCACTAAGGTCGCATCCGTCTTATCTTCATTCCAAATATAACTCACCCCATAAACCCCAAAACTAGTCTTCACCAGCAAACGCGTCTCGATCTTCTCTCGCGATTCAGGATTACCACGCTCCATTTCCAAATCAAAATGCTTCACCCAAACCGAACCCTCTGGAAAATCCCAACCACGATTCAACGAATAGCCAATCTGCTCCTCATGCGGAATATACACCCAACGCTTCTTTATAGCATGGTCCGACCAAAACGTCACATTCGGCTCATAAGGAAGAATCCCATCCTCCACCTCCAAAGTCTGCAAATCCTTAAAAAGACCTGTTTCACTCAATAATAGAGGAAGATCATCCTTCTCCACAGGTATCTGTAGAGTCGTATTCTCCACCCGTTGGGAATGCAAATTCGATGAAAAAGATAGGCTAAAAACGAGCATCAAGCCCCCGAGTTTTTTTTAAAGTCATGTCTGTTATAAAAGAAAAAGGGCAACTCATAGCGAACCTATGACCGCCGCCCCGATAATATTGTTCATAAGAAGTATTAATAGAAACGACTCCACCCGCACTCTACCAGCGAAAAAACACCCAGAGTCCCAATCCCCACCCCTCTTTAATAATAAATTCAAAGAGCACCCCCTCCTTGTCACGGCGTAGAGTAACGAAGCCGGATCCCCCACTTCACCCTTCTCACTACATCCATTTACAAACCTTTACATCCCTATGACGACTTTTACCTGAAAAACCCGTATTATGGCGACAGATACAAAACTCAACCCTCTGCCTCAAACGCCATGAAATTCAAAAAAGTAATCTCGAACATCACCTCCGCCTCCCTAACACTATTCGCCTCCACCCCATTCTCGTTCGCACAAACCGATGAGGACGATGAAGACATATTCGTCCTCTCCCCCTTCGAAGTAGACTCGTCTTCCATGTCTGGATTCCGCTCAGTGAATTCAATGTCAGGTACCTCTCTCAACACAGCAGTTGCGGCTATCCCGATGTCCATCGAAACCTTCGGTGCCACCCCCGGCGGAGCCCAAGACCTCAACTACGCACGATCTCAGGTCGAAATTGGAAACATCCCCCACCCCTCCACCTTCACCGCCGAAGGACTCTTCAGCGAACACGACCTCCCCCTAGAAAGTTCAAACACCTGCACCGACACCCTCTGCGTCTACGGCGAAGCAATGCCCGCCCAAATTCTACAACGCCCAAACCAATCCATCCTCGGCCAAATCGGCTTCAGCTCCGGCCTCGATCCCCAGACATGGCAACCCGCCCCACTCAACCTCATAGCCGTCGTAGACAAGTCCGGTTCCATGGGCGGCCAACCTCTCGAACTTGTAAAGAAAAGTCTCCTACAAATCCTCAGTCAAATGGACCCAGATGACCAACTCTCCATCGTGCTCTACGGAGACCGCAGCCATATCTACCTTCCTCCAACCTGTGCAACCGATCTCAACAAAATAGAAATAGAATCCCAGATAAAAACCATAACTTCAGCCGGTTCCACCAACATGGAGAACGGCCTTCAAGTCGGCTATAGCGTCGCCGATTACTCCTCCAAAACCTTCCAAGGCAACACCCGCCTAATACTCTTCACAGACGAACGCCCCAACGTCGGCAACACCAGTGCCCACGGATTTATGGCTATGATGAAAGCGGGCTCCGAACGCGGCTTCGGTCTCACCACAATCGGAGTAGGGATCCAATTCGGTGCCGAACTCGCCAACAGCATCAGCAGCGTACGAGGCGGAAACCTCTTCTACTTCCCTGACGAACTCACCATGGTCGAAAAATTCACCAACGAATTCTCCACCATGGTCACCGAACTCGCTTACGACATGGAACTCGTTATCCACCCAAGTGCTGGATACAACATTTCAGGAGTCTACGGCGTACCCGCTGACACCTTCACATGGGAAGACGACCGCTCAATCCGCCTCAACATCGAAACCCTCTTCCTCAGTCTCCGAAAAGGTGCCCTCTACTTCTCCCTCGAACCCACAAAAAACAGCGACCTCCCCAGCCGCACCCCACGAAAAAACACCCCTGTCGCCCAAGTCAGCCTCAGCTACCAAACCGATCGCAGCGACGACTATATCACCCAGCAATTCGACTTCCGTCTCTCCCCAAGAAAGACAGCTAGCATCGGCCTCATCCGTGGTGAAAACCTCATCAACGAATACGTCTCTCTCAAAGAAGCCACCTCAGAACATCACCTCATCAACGACCAAGCAAAGGCTTACCAAATCCTTCGCCAACTTTCATCCCACCTTCGCAGCGCAAACGACAAAACCCTCGACGACGAAATCGAGTTCGTCTCCACCCTCGAGCAACAACTCGCCCTCCTATCCGGCCACAAAGGAGAATCACAAAACACCACCAGTTCCACCAGCCCTGCCTGCGGATCATGGGTAGCCCACCCTGTCGACAACCCAAATCTCACCCAAGAACTCGTCCTCCGCATCAACTCCAATCAATACGTCGAACACTTCCAACTCGACACCAAAGGGACCCTATCCAACCCACAAGCAGGCATAATCAACGGAGACCTCTCCCCTCGCAAAAAAGGACGTATCCAAATTATAGACCAAGACGAATTCGAAACCCACTCAATAACCACCACCGAAACCCCATCGATCTTCAGCTACGCCGAATACACCAATATAAAGAGCATCTCCTACCGCATAAGAGGCTCCAAACTCAAAGCCATCATAACACACAGCGACGCCACCCCAACCGAAAAACTCACCTTCTATCGCCACCAAGACCAAAACACCGCCAATCTAACGACAAAATAAAACTCGGAGTCAAAGCCTTATGCTTCGGCGAAGAACCCCCTTTCTCTCGTCCCAGTACGCGAGTCTTTTCGCCGAAGCCCCAATCCTCTCTCAAACAATTAGAGACATCCATTTACAAACCTTTACATCCCCATGACGACTTTTACCTGATAATATCGTATCGTGGTAGCAGATACAAAAACCAACCTCAATATGATGAATCTGCTCCTCTCTCTCCTTCTAATACTAACAACCTCACTAGGTTTCTCTCAAACAGACGATGACGACGTTTACATATTAAGTTGCGGATTATCCCTATCAGACACTGAAGCTCAAAACATTCCTACAACCAAATCTCGAGATACCTCAATCAACATTCCAATCAAAGACATACCAATGTCGATCGAAGTGATTAACGCTGATTTCTTAGATAACATCGACAACACCTACCGCGTAAATCGATCCCCCTCGGCCAACAGGACCCAAACAACCTCTTCCTCCTCCCTCCCAGCCGGATACCTCTACTGCCCCGCCACCGACGAGTCGGAACGCATCGTAGTCCCGCTCCAAAACACCTACGTCGTGATGGACATCACTCCGGGAATATCGGAGACCACAATCGTCCAGGAATTCACCAACACCACAGAGTCCACACTAAAAGCCACCTACCTCTTTCCACTACCAAGCGACGCCACGGTCACCAACATGGAGCTCCACTTCGGTGATCGAATCATCTCCAGTAAAGTCCAAGAAAAACAAATAGCCCGGGAGACCTACAACGCCGCCAAAGCCTCAGGCAAAAAAGCAGCTCTCATAGAGCAACACCTTCCCAACCTATTCTCCACTGCCGTCGCCAATTTCCAAGCCGGGGAGACCGTGGCAATACACATAAGCTACGTCGAAGACATCCCCTACAAACGCGACGGATACGCAATTCGCTTTCCCATGCTAGCGAACAACAAATATTTTCCGCAACCTCCCGCCACCGAAACTATCGAACTAAAGCGCACCTCAAGCAAACGGATTAACCCTCCAACACATCAACCGTACGAAGAGCCCTCCTACGACCCGACTCACTTAGGATTCAGCCCCAACCATGTAATCATTTTCGATATTGCCGTATCGGGAATTCCAATAAAATCCATCAATTCAGGATCCCACGACCTTCTCGTCGAACAAGTCGGCGACTCCACCTCGATCACCCTTGCCGACACTCTCACAATTCCAGACCGCGACTTCCTCTTAAATCTAGAGATCCAACAAATCGCCAGCACCCAAGCAACTATAGTAAGTTCGAAGTCAAATGACATCAACTACGGTCTTCTCACCCTATTCCCTCCCAAAAAAATCCAACAGAAAGGCAAAGAGGTCACTCCTCGAGACATTATTTTTCTCATAGATCACAGTGGATCGATGAGCGGCGAACGAATGAAAAACACTCGAAGAGGCGTCATCAAATGCCTCGACCGACTTCGTCCCAATGACAAGTTCAACATCGTAATTTTCGACGATACATTTGAAGCCTACTCGACAGACCTTGTCCCCGCAACGTTCAACAATCTAGACAAGGCCACTTCCTACGTCAGAACGATCAAAGCAGAAGGCGGGACAGTTATGCAGCCTGCTCTAAAGGACTGTATCCAACGATTCTCCTCAGACGAAAATCGATCAAAACTCATCGTGTTTTTAACTGATGGAGATGTAGGTGACGAGCACTCCCTAATCTCTCTCCTAGAAAATGAAATCGGCGACGTACGCCTATTCACATTCGGAATCGGAACCGCCCCCAACGAATTCCTTATCAAACGCATGGCCGAAGCCGGACGCGGACAATCCCGATTCATTCATAGCAACCAGTCCATCGCCTCCGGAATATCCGATTTATTCGACACCCTAAACACCCCTGTCCTTTCAGACATCGAACTCACCTTCTTCGATGCCAACAACACCCCTATCGAGCTGCTTTCATTTCCTTATCCCATCGCAGACCTTTTCCTCAATAGTCCCGTCCAGGTATCCTATCGTTCGGAAGACGCAATTCCGACCAACGTCGTTATGAGAGCCAATCGAGGCAACGAAGTCATCTACGAAACTTACAAAATAACAACCGAAGGAGAACCCCACCCAGGTATCGAATTCCTCTTTGGTCGGAAATGGATCAACCAACTTCAATCAGAACTCTACCTCGCAACTACAGAGGAAGAACGCGAAGCCCTAAAAGCCGAAATGACCGAAATCGCCGTCCTCTTCCAACTCGTCACCGAATTCACCAGCCGCGTAGCAGTTGAAAACACCCCCTCATCACCATTGAGCTCACCTCAATATACCACCACATCCTACAATTCAGACGAAGACATTTTCGTTCTCTCTCCCTTTCAAGTAGACACCTCAGAAGACACTGGCTGGCGTTCCACAAATTCAACAGCAGGCACGACCCTAAACACCGCCATCAAAGATATTCCTATGTCTATAGAAGTCATCAACTCTGATTTTTTAGATGATATCCAAGCGAGCGATTTTGACGAAGCCCTTTCCTACTCCGCAGGAGTTAACCTCCTTCCCCAACAAGAAAGCTACACTGACAACACTTTCAATATTGACCGACGCACAGCCTCAACACCCATCGACATCCACACCGTTGAACGCATTGAATTACAAAGCTCACCTACCGTCGACACCTTCAACGCGGCGTCCCCATTTGGCACAAGCAACATTATGCGAGTACGCCCCTACAGCACGTTCTCATCAGAAATAGGATACACAGCAGGAAACAACAACTTTTCCAATGCATGGGTTGACCACAATCAACCGATCGGGAACAACTACAATCATTCATTCCGTATCATTGCTTCCCATATCGAGGATAACCGAAACCAAAATTCGGTCTATGCAACTGCCCAATCAAACTTTGGAGATTCCACTCGAATCAATGCCAGTTTTAGCAATTTTAAAGTTAATTTCTTCGGAAAATTTAGGAATGCCTCAACAAGCATCGTTCAATCATTCGGAAAAAACGTCTACACCCACTACTCATTCTCTCGAAGCACAAGTGACCTCGCCAAAGAACCTCGTTTCCTAATAGGTGACACAAACACCCAAAACTCCGATTTTTCTAACGCATCTCAACTCTACAGTACCGTCAATTTCGATCAACGATCGGAATCCGAACATCTCCTAAGGAACAGCCTCTCCTTCAAGGCGATAAACGCCAGTCATGACATAGTCATCTCCTTAAGGCATCTAGATCGCGACGAGAGTTCAACGCTCCTACAAGACCGCAAAATCACCAACGAATCAGAAACAGAATTCACAGACCTCGCCTACACCTACAAACTATCCATCCTAGATGAAGCTCTACGCGTAATCATGGGACAAAAATTATCCCAAACAAAAAGCGACCTTATCAAAGAGTCCCAATCCACTCTTTCCTCAAACATCGGGCTATCGTGGGATATAAACAGCGAAATAACCCTAAAATATAACTACGCGAATGCAGAACAGTCTCAGCTTCTATTCCAACAACCCTATCGAGCACCGAGCATTATCAATCGAACCATAACACCCAGTGAATTCGGAACCACTACAGGAAGTGGTCATGACTTCGGAGCTGCCTTTGATTTCTTCGACAACAAACTCTCCGGCAGCCTAACGTACTACCAAGCAGACAGAATAAATCTCCTCTATCGAGATTGGTCGATCGAAGCCCTTCTCAATAGAGAATACCAAGCACAAGAATCAACGCTCCTAGCACCCGCAACTTACAGCACCATCACGAACACACGGCCGGAAGGGTTTTCCTTAAACCTCAACATCCAACCCACAAGATCCGTCAGTGTAATCCTTAACGCCTACACAGACTGGACCGACGACACCCCAACCATAGGAGGCAAAACTAAAATTGCAGGTTTCGCCATCTATAGATTCCAAGAAGGATTCCTTAAAGAACTCCGAATCGGAGGCGGCTTCCGTTACCGCGACACCATGAGATACAACGACGGATACACCCTCCCCGAACATCTTCTCATCGATTTCCTAATAGACTACCAATTCAATCTATTCGACCTCACAACCACTCGACTCAGTCTAAACCTCAAAAACCTCACCGAGGAAGACTACCAACAAACTCGATTCAACACCCCCAAGGGACTCGAAACGTTCATCAGCCTAAAAACTGAATTTTGATAAAGACCCCCAACGACCTAACAATTTTAAACCACTTTTGCCACGAGGAGAATTTTTGAACAAGAAAACGTAATAGTATGAAACAAAGGTATGCGGGTTCGATCGGGGCTGATCTCTGGCTCTTTGTTTCACTCAAATTACGTTCATCAGTTCTCAAACCTCCTTGTGGCAACTCACCCTCCCAATCAGAAACTACTCCGTGACTCGAAATTGATTTCGAAACCTAACGACCTTCACCGAAAACGCACCATTAGATACAAAATTCAATACGACGTGAGCGGGCCCCATGTAGCGACGCCCACAACGGAAGCAACCTAGGCCGACACCTTAGATGCGAATGGGCGTCTTCAGATAACGAACTCAAACCACGTGCCCTCTATCTACGAATTCGAAGTCTACACCAATTAATTGAATTTCAATGATAGGCTCAAAGAGTGTCTCGCGAAAGCGAGG
Organism: uncultured Puniceicoccaceae bacterium; assembly: GCA_963933925.1. GTDB lineage: Bacteria > Verrucomicrobiota > Verrucomicrobiia > Opitutales > Opitutaceae > JAKYXN01. Next base: position 28,250 of record CAWVWU010000009.1, on the reverse strand, counting down.
TACTCTCTTTTTTTGAGGGACCAAAGCATCACGTCACACCTTTCTCCTTCGAACCTCGACCAAATCCTCAGCAAGGTCGTACCGAGCTCAAAAAGCGAATCCTCGACGAGCGACTCTAATCTCCTTCTCCATAGTTTCGTCACTCCGTTCCTCCTAACGAGTTCCGCTTGCGGAACGACACTCGAGGAGTTTCAACGAGGAGACATATCACCCTACGACCTCGGTACAAAATTCAGCATTCAGCATTCAACATTCACTAATCCCCACCTCCACCCATTAGCAGAAGCAATTGATACTGTTAGAATTCCGAATCGAAAACTCTAAAAAAGGCCCAAGAAAGTATGGCCAAACCACTTTCCTTTCCACAACTTCGTTACACCAATGAGTACAACCCCAGTTATTTTTAATAATACGGTTTTGAGAGACGGTCACCAATCATTGGCGGCCACCCGTATGACAACGAAACAAATGCTGCCCGCACTCGAGATGCTCGACAGCCTAGGATTTGGATGCTTGGAGACATGGGGAGGAGCCACAATTGACTCCGGCCTTCGCTTCCTCAAAGAATTTCCGTTCGACAGATTGGACGCCATCAAAGCAGCCACGCCGAAGACTGAGCACATGATGCTCCTTCGCGGACAAAACATCGTCCAATACGCCCACTTCCCAGACGACGTCGTTCAGGCCTTCATAAAAATGTCGGGCAAACACGGCATGGACGTCTTCCGTATTTTCGATGCCCTCAACGATTACCGCAACATCCAGACCGCCGTTGACGCCACACGTGCCGCAGGTAAACACGCCCAAGGCGTAATTTGTTACACAACGAGCCCCGTCCACACTATCGAGAAATTCATCCAAATGGGTGTCGACCTCGAAGAAATGGGCTGCCACTCGATCTGTATCAAGGACATGGCTGGACTCATCCCACCTCAGATCGCCTACAACATTGTCAAAGGCATCAAAAAGAAGGTTAAAATTCCAGTAATCATCCACACCCACGAAACTGCCGGTCTAGGAGCACCGACCTACTACGCAGCTATCGAAGCGGGGGTAGATAGAGTCGATACATCCATCATCCCATTTGCCAACGGCACTGGCCAACCAGATACCGCGAGAATGCTAGCACTCCTACACGGACACGCCCGTTGCCCGAGCTACAACCTCGACACACTCGCCTCCCTACGCAACCACTTCGAAGGCGTCTATAAAGAACTCAGTGACTTCACAAGCAGCAAGAACGAGCGCGTAGACTCTGACGCCCTCACTTACCAAGTCCCTGGTGGCATGCTCTCCAACTTCCGCAATCAGCTCAAAGAGATGAAGATGGAAGACCGCTTCGACGACGTAATGAAAGAAATCCCATACGTGCGCAAATGCCTCGGTTGGATTCCTCTCGTAACGCCGACCTCACAGATCGTAGGCGTTCAGGCCGTAATGAATGTTAAGTTCGGCCGCTGGAAACAATTCACGCCTCAAGCGATGGATATCGCACTCGGTTACTATGGTACGACTCCCGCGCCTGTAGATCCGGAAGTTCAAAAGATCGCCGCCAAAAATTCAAAGCGCGATCCCATCACCGAACGTCCAGCCGATCTCAAAGATCCTATGATGGATGGCCTCAGAGCAGAGCTTGCTAAAAAGAATATGCCTACCGATGACGAACACTGCGTCATCCACGCCATGTTCCCAACTCAGCTCGAAGAAGTTCATCTCGCCCAAAACAAGCCACAAGTCGAAGCACCCGTGGAAGTCAACACGCCTGCTGCCCCGGTAGCACCCGCTGCTCCTCCAGCAGCACCCGCTGCTCAAGCAACAGTTGGCGACTCTGCCGAATACCATATTACGGTAGAAGGAAATACTCACCATGTGCTTGTCGAAACGCTCGACTAGGACAAAAACATCGCTATATCACAAAAATCGAATTTATTGGCAAATTCGGTTTTAGCGCATCTGACCTCCCTCCCGCACCTCGAGCACATCTCGAAATGCGATTTAGGTGCATCCAACTTCCTTACATTGCCGTATAGGCTTCCGTAAGGTATTCCATTTTTGCATGCCCTTTTATACAAATACCATCACAGATGTTTCCACTCGTAGATAATCTAGCACGCTTCCACAAGAGCATGACGCGCCCCGTCGCGCCCAGAGACAACTCTATAGCACGCTTTGAGATCAAGTACCTTGTAGACTACCGACTCCTTAAACCACTTAGGGATTTCCTACACTTATTCTGCGTCTCCGACCCCTATTGCATTGGGGACCCTCCTTGCTATCAAGTCACTTCATTGTACTTCGACTCCGCATTTGGCGACCTCTACATGGCCAAAGAGCACAAAACGGCCGATCGCTTCAAACTGAGAGCACGAGCCTACGGCCCCTCCGAAACATCCCCGATGTTTCTGGAAATCAAGCGCCGACACCTCGACATCATCGTAAAATCACGGGCCGCATTCAAACCGGGTTGGGGAGACCTCAAGGAAATCATCCTCGGCGATAAATACGACCCAATGATGAAAGAAAGCCACAAGGATGACTATCTTGAATTCGTTCGGACCCTGAAAGCAATCGATGCCAAACCCACCATGCGCATCTCCTACCAACGCGAGTCCTTCATCGGCGAAAACGACGACTACGCACGGGCCACTTTCGACACGAATCTCAAATACATGCCCACCCACGACTGGGAAATAGTCCCAGCAACCGGAAAATGGCAACATCTCGATAGCTCTACTTCCACCAACCACCCGTGCCCAGCATTCGTCTTCGAACTCAAATGTACTGAGTTCATGCCGACCTGGATGCTGGAAGTTATCGATAGATTTTCTCTCAACCGTTGCGACTTTTGTAAATACGCCAACGGAATGCGCCTCGATTCACTGTATCGAGGATTCTCTTACTCAGATGCTTCAGATAATACAACATACTAAAAGATGAACCCAATTTTCGATTCTCTCGGTCCAGCACGGGCCCTAAACGCCGCTCAGATTCTACTGTGCCTATCAGTAGCATTCCTCTCCGGATCTCTATTAGCCTGGGTCTACAAAAAGACACACACCGGCTTCTCCTACTCTCGCTCCTTTCTCCAAGCGATGGTACTCTCTAGTATCGTCACCTGTATCATGATCATCGCGATTGGGAACAACCTCGCTCGTGGACTGGGAATTCTAGGAGCCCTCGCCCTCATCAGATTTCGTACCCCCATTCGTGATCCACGAGATATCATCTTCCTCTTCGCCTCGCTCGCAGCCGGCATTGCCGCAGGGGCACAAGTATTCCTCGTCGGAATCATCGGCTCGCTCTTCTTCGGACTCACCGCCCTCTACCTGAGTTGGTCGCCGGTCACTTCACGACGCGAATTCGAAGGACTCCTGCGATTCACAACTCCCAAGGGAACTAAACTAGACGAACCGCTAAGAGGGATTTTCGACACCTACGCGAGCTCAGTGGAAGTCGTGGCAATTCGCGAAGCCGCCCAAGGCGACTTCCTTGAATACGCCTACCAAGTAAGACTCCTCGACCCCACATACAAAGTGGACCTCATATCGGCCGTCGAAGCCATACCTGAGTCGTCCCAAGTTAACATGATCATGCAACGCGCAACGGTCGAAATCTAAGCACTACCCAATTTTAAAATGTCGAGCAAACTTCCAGAAATTCCACAACAAAAACGTAGCTCTATTCTGAAGAGCAGCTTCCGCCGACGCTGGCCATTCCTTATTTGGGCCGGTATGATCGCCCTCTCCGTGTGGCTATACCAACACGGTGGAGACTACATGCGAATCAACGGCATGGTCGAAATCGTAGAGGAAACCGTATCACCTCTCCAAACTGGCCGTGTCACAAAAATCCACGTCTTTGCAGGCGAACCTGTAGTATCTGGGCAAATCGTCGCCGAAATGGATACAACACTCATCGACCAGGAGATGGCCGCCTTGTCGGAAGAAATCGAAAAAACACGAGCCGAAGACGAACGCCAACTCGCATCCGCCGAACAACGCCTCTCCGCCGAGCTCAGAGAAATCGAACTTGATTGGGCCACAGATAAAGCCGAAGCACGCATCTACTCCACAGAAATAGAACGCCTCGAGACACTCGTCGAACGAGGCCTCGTTACCGCAGCAGAAGTTCTACGGGAAAAGTCACGCTACGAAGCTCTTAAAGAACGCATCAAGCTCTACCCGTCACAAATTAAAGAAATTAACATCGAGAGAAATCAATTCAGCAACCTACGCTCACGCATCTTCTCCGAACCGAGTACAAGCTCTCTTTCGACCTTCAAACTTCTCCTACAAGAAAAAGAAAATCTAACACTACGAGCAAACCAGGCAGGTATCGTCTCTCAAATTAAGAGCCGCCCGGGCGACGTCATTCGAGCGGGCGACACAGTCGTCAGAATCGTTACCGAGCGCCAAACCAAAATTCTCGCCTTCATGAACGAGTCCGACACACGTTCAGCGGATGTCGGAGACATCGTACAAGCTCATCCCGCAATTGGCGGCGAACGCTTCGACGTAAAAGTCACCGCAGTCTCCCCCAACATCCTCGCACTACCGGATAGAGCCAGTCCCATCCCTAACCACGTTGTGAGAGGGCGCCGCATCGAACTTATTCCACTCGAGCCTGTCACACTATCACCTGGAGCCAGTATCATTATAATACTCCCCCAAACCAGACTTTGGTAGAGGCATAAAAAATTAATTTCCGACAAGCAAAGAGAGCAGAACATGACATCACTTAAAAAAAAAATCCCGATAGCAGCTCTCGCCCTCTTTGCGAGCTCCTCATTTACACTCGCTGATTCCGCCCTCGAAATCAGCGAGTTTCTCGCCATCAACGAGTCGGGTATAACCGACCAAGACGGCGACAACTCAGACTGGATTGAAATCCACAACACCAGCAGCAGTGCTGTAAATACTCTAAACTGGGGCCTCACTGACGATAGCTCGCTCCCCAAAAAGTGGACCCTACCATCGCGCACAATCCAGCCCGACGGACGTCTCCTCGTCTTCGCATCCAGCAAAGACCTTAAACCCACTCAAATAGAGCTCGAGCTCCACGCCAACTTTAAGCTGAGCGGAAGCGGGGAATACCTCGCCCTTATCGAACCAGGCGGCACCAAAGCCTCCGAATCCTCCCCCTATCCCCAACAAACCGCCGATATATCAGCGGGCTACGGGCACCCAGCCGGCGACACCTCTCTTCCCGAACAAGCTCTCATCTTCAAGTACCCCACTCCTGGAGAAGAAGACACCATTGGTGCACTCGGCTTTATAAAAGACACCCGCTTCGACGTAAAACGAGGCTTCTTCGACTCCTCCTTCACGGAAACCGTTACCTGTGCCACCGAAGGAGTCACACTCGTCTACACAACAGATGGCTCTATCCCGACACTCACCAACGGCACAGTAGACCCACCTCTTACTTCTAGCTCCCCAGGCTCACTAGAGCTCCCGATCTCCACCACAACAACACTGCGTGTCGCCTCAATTAAGACCGGATGGCTCCAATCCGACATCGACACCCAGACCTACATCTTCCTCGACGACGTTCTTCAGCAAGACGGCAATAACCTCCCCCCCTACACAACATGGGGAGACAATGACCAACCCGACTGGGAAATGGATCCCGAAATCGTCAACGACCCAACATGGGGCTCCACTCTCAAAAACGACCTAAAAACACTCCCAACCCTCTCCCTCTCTATGAACTGGGACGAGCTCTTCGGTACCGATGGCATCTACATCGCAGGTGACGGCGATACAAGAAACTGCAGCGTTGAGTACTTCGTCTCCGACGACTCGGAACCAGGCTTCCACATCAACGCCACAGTCGAAATCCAAGGCGGGAGCAGCACAAACCGGTGGAAAGTCGATAAACTCTCCATGCGTCTCAAGTTCGAGGACGAACTCGACACCCGGGACATGATCTACTCCCTCTACCCAGACTCCCCCGTTGATGAATTCGATTCTCTAATCCTCGGAGCCGGACACAACATCTCATGGCAGCACAGTAACACTAATCAGTCCAGCCGCACTGCGATCATCAGAGAACAGCTCATCTCCGATCTCCAACTCCAAATGAGCGGCAACGGAGCCTCTCACCACGCACGCTACTCACACCTCTACCTCAACGGACTCTACTGGGGACTTTTCGCCATTCACGAACGCACCGACCACCACTTCATGGCATCCTACTTCGGGGGTGATGACGACGACTACACCATCATTAAACACAACCCAGACGAAGTCGTAAACGGAGACGGCCAACACTACCAAAACCTCCTCACCCAAACCCGAAAAGATCAATCCGACGAAACCAATTACCAAAAGACCCTAGAAACCCTAGACGTCACATGGCTCCTCGACTACATCATCCTCAACCACTGGGCAGGCTCCTACGACTGGGCTCACCAAAACTGGTACGCCTCCTTCAAACACACTGAAGTCGACGGAAAATGGCGCTTCCACGCCTGGGACAGCGAACACGTCATGTACGACCTCGACCACATGGTCATGGACGAAAACGACACCACACAAGTCTTTAGCACAAATCAACAAGACGACACCGGAAGCCCCGTCGAAATCCATTACAACCTAATGGAAAACGATAACTACCGCATCGCCTTTGCCGACCGCATCGAGAAACATCTTAAAAACGGCGGTCTCCTCACACCAGGAAACATCCTTCCCTCATTCGAAAATCGATTCAACGAAATCAACGCCGCCGTAAACGCCGAAGCAGCCCGTTGGGGAGACAATAACGAAAAGTCCAATGGTTCCAAATACACCAAAGCCAACTGGACCAACGAAATAGATTGGATGCGCAACACCTACATTCCACAACGCTCCAATGTAGTTCTACAACAATACGCCGATAAAAGCTGGTACCCCAACGCGGGCTCCGTAGCGATCTCCCCTCTCGCACACAACAGCCAAACCTCAGTCAACCTAACTCTCTCCACCGAAAGCGGCAACACAATCTACTACACCACCAACGGATCCGATCCTCGGACCTCAAGTGGCGACATATACTCCCTGGCCTCCAGTACAGAAACCACTGCCCAGCTCACAGTTGACCAAACAACCACAGTCAAAGCCCGTACCCTTAGTACTCGGGGCGAATGGGGGCCAGTCAACGAAGCACTCTACATCATCGGAGCAATCGAAACGGCATCCGAAACCAATCTCGCTGTAACAGAGATCAGTTATAACCCAGTCGAACCAACCTCAAGCGAACTAGCAGAAGCCTATATCGACTCAAATAACGATTTCGAATTCATCGAAATCATGAATACGCTCACCACAGCCACCGTCGACCTATCGGGTGTAAAATTCGACAACGCCATCTTGTTCACATTTCCAGAAGACACCTACCTCGGCCCACAGGAACGCCTCGTCATCGTAAGCAACCTCGCAGCATTCAATCACCATTACAGCTCACTAGAATATGCTCCCCGCATAATCGGCTCCTACGAAGGCAACTTCGGCAACGGCGGCGAAAAGATTGAAATCGATAACCGAGACGGACAAGAAATCCTCCAAGTAAACTACTCGGACGATGCCCCATGGCCTACTAGCCCCGACGGCGATGGCTACACCCTCATCTACAACCTATCCGGCAACGACCCAGACACTGGAACCAACTGGTCCGGTAGCCTAGCCCTAGGCGGCTCTCCTGGCTCTCCGGAACCCATAGCCTACACGACATGGGCAAGCCAATCAGGCGTCATCGGCGGCCCGTCCGACGACCAAGACAAGGACGGTATTACCAACCTCGCAGAGTACTACTTCGGCACCAACCCCACCGAATCAACTCACATCGAAGACGTATCCATCGTCCAACTCAACGAACTCACCCTAGAAATCACCCGTGAGCTCCACCTCCTAATGAACTACCAAAAGTCGACCGCCACCACAGGAGTCACCGCCGTCATCGAATTCTCGACCAACCTAAAAGACTGGACCGATTTTCTCCCATCAGAACTCACCCTTTCAAACAACCACCTCTACAACGGCACAGCCGACGTTGTCGTCCGAGCCCCCGACTCCGTCGAATCATCCAGCATCCCACAATACATACGACTCACAATCCGCCAATAAAGTCATGTCGGCCCGGTCGCCGACCGGACAACACATCCGACAAAAATAGCTTTTCAAAAAAAAGACCTCCACGATCTGTGGAGGTCTTTTTCATTTCTAGAGTATATTTCGTTTAGTCAGACGCAAAAGGTAGGGCTGAATCGCCGAGTCCGCAGTGGTACCTTCCATAAACGATCTCCAATACGAATGAACTAATATTAGAAGAACATTCTAAGAAGCTGCTTAAACTAAAGCAATGCGATCATCCAACAGGTGTTCTATATTCAACTGAATACGATAACTCACATACGCAGTACCCCATTAGTATTTAGTGCCTAAAAGATACTCAAAATGGCTAAAACTAGAAGGAGTTGGATACATACCAGAACCTATAAAAGTAGTTAAATAAGAGGCAATTGCCCACGCAAGAAACACGACAGTCTGGATTTTCAGTCCTCTAACACCTCCTCAAGAGCAGGCGTAACAATCCCAAGCTCATAACGATAGAATACTTCACTCGCTCCAGAACGATTCTCATAATCAATAACACTAGAATGAAATAAGTTCGGATCCTCGGCATCCCTGACACCACGAAAAGGTGCCCCAAATCGACCCCAAACGATTTCTGCCCCGCTGCTGTTCCTCCATCCCTTCATCAATCTCAATCGATCCCCAACAATCGAAGTATCGCTGTAATAACTGAGGTTTATCCGCCTCGCATCTGGTTCATGAGAAATCGACAAATAAGGGTCACCAATAACTGGGTTTCGCATCAACAAATACTCTGCAAAATTTGATAGACCATCCCGATCAAAATCCAATTCAGGTCGCAGAACATCTGCGTTATCAAGGTACTCAGAATCAAATTTCTTCCACCACGTTAAATACGATCCCCGAGCTGGAAACGACTCAACCAAAGGAAATCCTACCTTTATATTCTTCCCACTGAGCAAGTCACCAAACTCAATTTTGCTCGGATCAACACCAACCTCGATAAGGTGAGCCCCCTCGGAAAGCCAAACTGGATCCGACGAAAAGAATTGGATCGGTTTTCCTACACCATCGAGCTCAAAGAACACATATTCGACATCTAAGCTCACGACGCCAACGACAACCCTAAGCAGAGCAGGACCCTCGACCGAGAACAGAATCGATCGCATCTCCGTATCCCCCTCATTAATACTATAAGAAAAACTAGAACTCAAAGAGTTGACAGTAGGCAAAGATCCTCGAAATCCAGACACATACTCACTTACAGAATCCGTGAGTTCAAAGATCGGAGCAGCCCGATAGTCTCTATCCATCGTTATCGTCAATTTCTCTCCACTCCCAGAAAACTCTCCATGCCAATCAACAAAACGATTTAGCGCCGAAGGAACCGCTTCTACCTCAAGAACCGTGCCCTTTTCATAAAACAACAAATCTCTACCACGATAATTCAAATAGTTACTCACTGCCGGTATCGAAGGAGAAACGACTCCCCCGTATAAACTACTATTCATCAAACCAGCATCAATCGAATAGCCTTCAAAATAGAAGAGACGATTTACACGACCAGGGCCATCCATATCAAATTTGGCATCATGATTTCCTTCCGGAATACGATAAGTCCCCCCATCCCCTTCAATTCTAACTCCGCCCAAAGTAAACATCCCATTAATCCCGAAACCCTCCCCTTCAAGAGATACAAGACCCGGCCCAGTCATATTCTTTGTCAAAGCCCCAGAGGTTCCTTCTCCTAGCTCGTAATATTCGCCAAAAATCGCCCCCTTTTTCTCGAAGCCGGTAATCGTCCACGAATCCAATTCGGACACAATCTCAGCCCCTCTTACAGTCAGAAAAAACGTAAAGACAAGAACGACGAAACAACATCCCCTAGCGATTCGTCCAAGACCAACCACTAGTGGACAACAAGACAGTTTGGATTCCATAAATATTGAATACAAGAACCACACTATAACACAAGACCTTACACCAATTCACTCAACCCAACACTACTTGAGTAATAACGACCTCAACACAGTCAATCACCCGCAACAATAAACATCAATTTTGGATACAGATAAAACCCGCCTGAGATGATCTCAATGCGGGCTTATCCTGATAGCAGAAGTACCCCTACTCCTATAAACGCTATCTTCTCGTTACCCCTAACGAATTACTGATAATATATATGTTTCTATCTATTGGATTCATTTACCGAAATAAACTCTCGAAATGAACCAACATTCACTTATTCGCAACGAACCAAAGATCGGATTCACTTTCTTATAGAAAATGTGATTCATTCCCCAAGTAGTGATTTCCATGTACTTTCGCTTAAAAATAATAGCCCCAAAGCCACTTTTTTAGCGATCTCCGCAGTCTACCGGGCATAGCCTTGGCGACGACTGGTTCTCGAATCCGTGAATCGGATGGGCGGTTAAACCAAGCACAACCCAATCCCATACGAGCTATATGATATAGCCCCTTCCCTCCAGACACAGAAAAACCCGCCTGAGATAATCTCAATGCGGGTCAATCTTGATAGCAGGAGTACCCCTACTCCTATAAACGCTATCTATTCGTTACCCCTAACGAAATTCTGATAGTAATCTGTCTTGTTAAACGACTTTCGCCGCTTTCATCACACCAACCGCCGAAACGATCAACATGACAGTACCAAACACCTCGAAATTCGAAGGGTCACAAGAGGCACTATTGCAACAAACGCACGCACCGCCGAAGTGATTTCAAATAATTCAAAAATATTTACCACCTTTGCAACCACGCCCCATCCATCATCTGCCAAAAGGTCGTTAACCGTTCTAACCACTCCCACCCCATCGCCTATCCCACAAGTCCGCAGCGACTCAAACACCCACCACAGAACCACCCGATGCGTCCGAAAAAGCCTAACTACTAATTTTCACAAAATTAGTAGTAAATTAGTAATTAGAATCCAAATTTTCGTAAGTCACTGACAGTGGCTAGGATAGAGAATCATCAACAGTAACAACATCCCCTAATCAAACATGAGTAATTTAGAGTACACCCGAAAACACTCACGAGTGCCTTGGAGTTAACCTGAAAATACCGACGCCACAATCCGTTGCGAAATTGGTGTCTCTTATGAGCACATAGGCCGACACAAGCGAAGTCACCTGTACCTTTCTTGAGAAGTGGGAAATAGATTAACCTAATCACTTCCTCGCTCTCCTGAACTTGCCAACCCATCAATTTAGCGCTTAATTCAGTTCGAATTTGGAACATCTTGTTATGAATAGCGAAAACACCAAACCCATCAGCTACCTTAAATCAAACACCGCTGAAATAATCAGACAGGTAACCGAGACCCGCACCCCCTACGTCATCACCCAAAACGGTTACGCCAAAGCCATCGTACAAGACGTTAAGAGCTACGAAGAAACCCAAGAAAGCCTCGCTCTCCTGAAAATCATCGCCCAGATCAAAAAGTCGACGACAAGCTCCCCGCCAAAAAAACTCAAGCGAACCTTCAAAGACCTCCGCCAACGCACCAGTCAACTAAAGCAAGAACTCTGACGTCCACTGCTTCTTGAAGCCCCTCGAAATTATTATATCCGCCGAAGCCGAAGAAGATCTCTTCGACCTTTGGCGCTACGTCGCCGAAACCGACTCACCCACAAAGGCCGACACTCTTTTAGACAAACTCGAAGAGTCCTGTCTTTCTCTCAGCACAGTCCCCAACAAGGGCCACGTTCCACTTGAGTTAAAACGAATCGGCGTTCTCGATTTCCTAGAAATCCACCTCAAGCCCTACCGCATCATCTACGAAGTCGATTCCTCAAACGTTCTCATCCACGCCATCCTAGACTGCCGCCGCAACATGCAAACCCTCCTACAGCAAAGGCTGCTCCGGTAGATCTGACTACTCACAATAAGTCAGCTATGTCATATATCATTCCAAGATAAACCGACAGAAAAAGAGCCCCTCGATAATCTCAAGGAACTCTTCGTGTACCGAGCGAGGCGACACTTGAGGAGTTAACGACGAAACAACTTAACGATTTTAGTCGGGAGACAAAAGCCAAAGCCCCTGATTCCGCCGATGGCCACACAACCCAATCATCCGTGCACATCCGCGTCCATCCGTGGTTCCAAACAAAGCACAACCAAGTCATCTGTGCTCATCTGCGTAATCTGTGGGCACAAAAAAACGGTCACCCTTTGCAGAGTGGCCGTCATAAATTTTAACCTACAAAGTTGCGGGCATTTCTAAACATCCGCATCCACGGTGAATCTTCTCCCCAATCCTTCGGAGCGCAGCTCAATTGGCTCGAGCGGAACACACGTTCCGGGTGCGGCATTAAGATCGTTGAACGCCCATCCTCACTTGTCAGACTCGTGATTCCGAGTGGAGAACCATTTGGATTAAGAGGATACGCCTCTGTGGTATTGTGGTTATTGTCCACGTAACGAGCCGAAACGAGTCCAGAAGCATCACACGCGTCAATCGCTGACTGACTCTTAAACTCAGCACGCCCTTCACCGTGAGCCACGGCGATTGGAAGCACTCCCCCTTCCATTCCTGCAAACAGCACACTCGGACTCTTCTCGATCTTAACCGAAACAAGACGACCTTCGTAACGCTCGCTTCTGTTTTGAACGAAATGCGGCCAGTGATCCGTACCAGGAATTAAGCTACGCAAGTTGCTCAACATCTGACAGCCATTACACACACCAAGCGAGAACGTATCATCACGCTCGAAGAATGCCTTAAACTCATCCCGTGCCTTATCATTGAAAAGGATGGACTTCGCCCAACCTTCACCCGCTCCGAGAACGTCACCGTAGCTAAATCCACCACATGCGGCCAATCCTTGGAAATCCTTAAGCGACACGCGGCCGCTCAAGACATCGGTCATATGAACATCCACCGTCTTAAAGCCTGCACGGTAGAACGCAGCAGCCATCTCGACTTCTCCATTCACACCCTGCTCACGCAAGATCGCCATCGGAGGACGAACCGAAGAATCAGCAATCTTAAATTTTAAATCTTCAATTTCAAAAGGAACCTTCGGGTTAATTCCCGGATTAGTCATATCGAGGCGAATCTCATGCTCGGAGGCCGCGGACTCAGGATTGTCACGCAAGGTCTGAATACGACGCGTCACATCTGACCACACATTGCGCAATTCCGATAAACCGTCTTCCAAGATAGCCTCACCGCCCTGCATTACGCGGAAGGTATGCGAATCGTTCAACGAACCAACAATAGAGCTACAAGTATCAAGTCCATGAGCACGCAATGTTTCCAACACGGCCGCCTGATCACTATCCTTCACCTGGATCAAGGCACCCAACTCTTCAGCAAACAATGCTTCAAACGCATCGGACTCAGCTGGGATCTCAACATCGACACCAACATTACCCGCAAACGCCATTTCCACCGCAGCAGCCAAAAGGCCACCATCAGAACGGTCATGGTACGCGAGCAACTTCTGTTCTTTTCCGAGTTGCTGGATCGCATTCCAGAATTGCTTCAAATCCTCCGCACTATCAACATCCGGAGTTGCCTCACCCATTTGGGACAAGGTCTGACCGAGAATCGAACTACCCAAGCGATTCTTACCGCGGCCAAGATCAATCAAGATCAAGCTCGTATCCGCATCCTGGATCAGCTGAGGAGTTAAAGAGAGCCGAATATCCTCACAGCGTGAGAACGCAGAAATAATCAACGACATCGGCGACGTCACGCGCTTTTCGCCCGCATCATCCTTCCATACCGTACTCATGCTCATCGAGTCCTTCCCGACAGGAATAGTCACTCCCAAGGCGGGACACAATTCCATCCCAACCGCCTTAACGGCTTCGTAGAGATCAACCGCATCACCGGGTACCGACGGAGCCGACATCCAATTCGCGGACATATTCACTTCGGTCAAAGGCCCTACCTGAGCCGCCGCCAAATTCGTCAAAGCCTCCCCCACAGCGAGTCGAGCCGAGGCCGCCGCATTGTTAATCGCAGTCGGCGTACGTTCACCAATAGACATCGCCTCGCCAGTATAGCTATCGAAGCCTGAAGCAGTAATCGCACAGTCTGCCACCGGCACCTGCCATGGCCCCACCATCTGATCGCGGCTGATCAAACCAGTCACCGTACGGTCGCCAATAGTGATTAAGAACGTTTTATCTCCCACACTCGGGTGACCAAGCACACGCTTCGTCGCTTCCTCAAGCGTTACACCCTCAAGCGTCAACGCCTCCTGTGGACGCACGAGCTTCTTCTCACTGCGATGCATACGCGGTGGTTTACCGAGCAGCACGTCGAGTGGAATATCAATCGGCTTATTATCAAAGTGTGGATCCTCGAGCACGAGCTGACGTTCATCCGTCGCGTCACCAATGATCGCATACGGGCAACGCTCACGCTTACAAATCGAAACAAACGTATCGATGCGGTCACCTGGAATCGCCATCACGTAACGCTCTTGCGACTCGTTACACCAGATTTCGAGCGGGCTCATACCGGGCTCGTCATTATTGATCTTACGCAGGTCGAAAACGCCACCCTTACCGGCATCGTTCACGAGTTCGGGCATCGCATTAGAAAGTCCGCCTGCTCCCACATCGTGGATAAATACGATCGGGTTCTCATCGCCCAACGCCCAACAACGGTCGATCACCTCTTGGCAACGACGCTCCATCTCAGGATTCTCACGCTGAACACTGGCGAAATCTAAATCTTCATTACTCTCGCCACTATCGATCGAGCTTGCAGCTCCACCCCCAAGACCGATCAACATCGCCGGTCCACCGAGGACAACGAGCTTATCACCCGCGTTGACCTCTTTCTTCTCGATATGCTCGTTACGGATATTTCCTAAACCACCCGCCAACATGATCGGCTTATGATAACCGCGAATCTCCCGACCATTCGCTCCAGGAACTTCCTGCTCGAACGTACGGAAATAACCCAAAATATTCGGGCGACCAAACTCATTATTAAACGCCGCCCCGCCGAGAGGCCCGTCCAACATAATATCCAAAGCAGACACGATACGCTCTGGCTTACCAAAATCCTTTTCCCAAGGCTGCTCGGCACCGGGAAATTTTAAATTCGAAACCGTATATCCCGAAAGCCCTGCCTTCGGCTTAGACCCGATCCCCGTTGCCCCCTCATCACGAATCTCACCACCGGAACCGGTAGCCGCTCCTGGAAACGGCGAAATCGCAGTCGGGTGATTGTGCGTCTCCACCTTACAAAGGATCTCTATATCCTCAAACGTCGGCAGATACTCGTTCGTATTCGGATCCGCAAAAAAGCGATTCCCCTTACTGCCCTTAAATACCGAAGCATTATCCTTATACGCCGACAAGATCCCGTCGCTACGCATCTCAAACGTGTTCTTGATCATCTTAAAGAGAGACTTCTCCTGAGCCTCCCCATCGATGTCCCACGACGCATTAAAAATCTTATGGCGGCAATGCTCTGAGTTCGCCTGAGCAAACATCATCAACTCGATATCCGCCGGATCACGCCCCAACTTCTTAAAATTATCGACCAAGTAGTCGATCTCGTCCTCAGCCAAAGCCAATCCGAGCTCCTTGTTCGCTTTAGCCAACGCCTCGCAACCTCCCTCAAGAACAGAAACAGTCTTATAAGGACGGGGCTCCTCGTGACGGAACAACACATCAAGTTCCTCTTCGCGGCCAAAAACCACCTGAGTCATCCGGTCATGCAACTTCGCATCAAGAGCCTTCAACTGAGCCTCATCCAAGGTCGCACCCCCAAGATCCACCCAAAAAGCAACCGCACGCTCAACACGCTCCAACGTCGCCAACCCACAGATATGAGCGATGTCCGTCGCCTTCGACGACCACGGTGAAAGCGTCCCCGGACGAGGAGCCACAACGCGCAAAAGTCCTTCTGACTTATGCTCTTCCAACTTCGGCCCGTAAGTCAGCAACTTCTTGAGAATATCAAGCTGCCCCGCCTCAAGTTCTCCCTCAACCTCAGCCGCGTGTACAAACTCCGCATAAACTGCTTTAACCGGCAGACCAGCAGCAGTGAGCTCGGCCAATAGCTTTTGAAGACGAAATTCGGAATGAGACGGTGCGCCGCGAAGAATAATCATAACGGAGGCAAGTTGAGAATTTCCCCCCTTCCCCGCAAGCGCCGATTCTCCCCACAGCCAGATACCCCACCCAAAATCAAAATTTGAAGCCCAAAATGTAAAATTCACACACTCAAAGATTTAAAACGTGGCGTTTTCTATCATCGCCAAACTCCTTGAGTAACCAGTGAGAACTTAATCCGGGTGAAGAACAAAGCCCACATCTGCACAAAATGCGTCGAGCCCGAAAAAGGCCCCCAACACAATTGCTATTTCTCAGTACCTTCAGAAAATTCCGGATGATTCGGCCCATACAACAATCCTTGGTTAGGGGTGCTAATGAGGGTCGTGTTCACCAATCGCGAAAGGTTGTGAGGAGCATCCAATGTACTGTTCAATACTTGATCAACAAGTGCACCCACCAGCATTCCCGCCAATCCGCCACCACCATTATTCGATGCGGATTCCAATCGCGTATCCTGAGACCAAATCTCGACCCCAGATTTTACGTCTACTAAACGGGCCGATACCGAGACGACTGCTTTACTGCTCAAAATCTGATACTTGTTCCCATATTCCCTGATAACAATATAGAGAACCGCGTCCGCTCCAATGATTTCAGAAATTTTATCCAATGGAACCTGATGCATTTCACCAGGCGTGGGCATGCCATTCTCTTTAAGAAATTGATCGATAACCGCAACGGGGTAGACGTAATACCCCATCTCGCCAAGCGGTTGGCTAACCGTCGATAAATAACCGTAAGTCGCAGATTCGTCTACACTTTCATTCAACGGTGGCAGTACCAAAACCGACCTCGGCTGATAGTCATGAAACAAAGTGTAATCCTTCGGTACAGTCTGGCATCCAACCAATCCAAAAAGTAAGACGATCCCCCAAATAAATAATGTAGCCTTTTGCATGATACTTATAATTTTTCGATGAATCGATCCATCAAAACAGACGACTCCGGAAACGTACTCTTTTCTATCTCGAAAGATCGACGAGCATCATCCAACTGTCCCAACTGAAAATACAAGAAACCAAGATGTGCATAAAAGCCAGGTGCCAAAGGCTTATCCTCCGACCGAGCCACTTCGATGTCACTTTCTAGTACGATCACCTGAATCTCCGCCGTCGCCTTGTCAGGAGCCTTGTACATCAAGTATACCTGATTTTCGTATTGACCCCAATAATACTGAGTCGGTACGACACACCCAGAAAGCAACGATACGACTACGGTCAACAACGCGATACGTGCCTTCATTGTTTACTGGCTTCAGATCCCCAAGCCTTAGCCTCAACGCCTTCAACAAGACGCTCCACCGCTTCGCGAAGTGCAAGATCTAGCACCTTCCCGTTCAATGTTGAATCATACGAAGAAGAACCGCCAAAGCCAACGACTTCACGCGAGCTGAGAGCATACTCCCCAGCACCCTGAGCCGAATACACGACACTCGAGGTTAGAACATTCACAACATTGATGCTTACTTTAGCATATGCGATCTGCTTCTTGCCACTCCCAAGAATTCCATAAAGCTGATGATCTCCAACCTCCTTACGTCCAAACTCCGTAACTTGGCCTGTCAATACGAACTCAGCTCCCACCAACACTTGAGCGTTACCTTGAAGCTCTGCCTCTTTTGCCGTTTCATCCAAATTAGTTCGATCTAATACATTGAACCGACCAGACTGCTGAAGGTGCGTCACGAGAATAGTCTTCGCTTGACCACCCAATCGATCTACTCCGTCTGAAAAGAGACCGCGCATATAGGATGACTGATTATCGAATTTTCCGATCGAAATCGGACTCTTAGGCCCATGGTAAGCAGTGCCCATGGTACTTACTTTCGCAGGCGTTACTGCTTGATACGATTCGGTAGCACAGCCGCTCAACAGCGAAATAGCTAAACAAGACAACATGACTCGGAGGAACATAATAAAGATCTCGACTGTAGTTAACTAGGCAAAATGTATTAATTATTAAAACGTATCACAGTCAAGTGTCATCGTTGCTTCTTCCCTAAAGCTTCCTACTCCAAATAGGGTATTAGAAATTCCCAATTCCGATATTAAAGCACCTTCCAACAATACATGCAGCAAGAGCCTAAAATCGAGAAACTCACAACGAAAAGATAGAGGCTCAAGAGCAATGCGAGTCAACCACCTACACCCTCAATTATTACCCCATAGGGTTCTTCCAATCGCGACAAAACATCCTCCTAAAAGGATCAATATCGATGCGTAGAAAACAACCGGAAACATCTGCGGCAACAGGTTCCAATTCATAAATCCAGACAACGGCAAATACACCAACGCCAACTCACTCACTACAGCGCCAGCTGCAAACAACATCACACCCAGCTTAAACAAAGCACCGCTTCTCAAGTATCCCAACTCCAGCCCCCAAGCCCAAAGCATCGGCGTCACCACACCCAGAAACACCAGATGCAAAAACGCAATCACCACAAAATGCTGAGCCCCCAACGCACTCACCCCAGGAAAAACCGCCACCACCTGAAGCAACACCTTCAGCAAAAAGAGTGCCGCCACACAACGGCCCAAGCCCTCCGCCCACGAATTCTCAAACAACCTACCAAGCCCACGAAACTCTCCCAACAACCGAATCACCGCATAAACCTGAATCACCCCACCGATTCCAGCCACCCAAGAAATCCACACCATCCCATCCAACCACAAAGCCGACTGAGCATACGTCAAAACCACCCCAACCGCCAATAGCCACAAAGTCCTACCAAGCCGCCCCACCAACACCGCCGAAACACGACTCCCCCATTGCTCCAAAGCGGCCGCAATCAGAAAAAACACAAACCACCCATTATACTGGAAGTGCAGATAATAGTAGATCCCCAGATCCTTCCAAATCGTATCCTTCAAATCCGTCACCATAATCGGCCCCATCGCAAAAGGCCCCACCGACGACACCAACAAAAACCAACACCCGACCTTCAAAGCCAACCCCGCCACCGGTCCCGCCCGATTCCGCCGCATCAACCGAATCACAAACACGATCGAACCCACCAAATGCAAAGTCGAAAACACGATACTCCACAACGCATACCCTTGAATCGGAAACGCCACCAACATCCCCAAAACCCCAACCTGACACACCCAAAACAACCGCCAAAACCAGGCCCGGTCCTCCTCCAAAATAAACAGCTTAAACGCCAGAGCGAAGAACCCATTAAACACCCAACCCAAGAACCCAATATGCGAGTGAGCATGCACCACATAGCTAAACGGAAAACCCCCGATCGGATAAACAAACTGCATCCGCAACACCACCCCGACCACAAACGTCACCAGCATAAACCACAATGCCACCCCAAAGCATCGCTTCTCTATCAACTGACTTCCTTTACCTTGCACACCCCCTACCTACCAAATTCCACAACTCACACCAGCCCCTAATTCCCAATCACGCTTCAACTTCATCATTCACTTTTCACTTCCCCCAAATCCTAGTTGATACTAGTCTGCACCCCGAACTCACACTCTCTCCCCACCCCACTAAAGCTTAACTATGGATTTTTCCACACCCCGCCCCAAACGCTCACTGTTCAGCTCCTTTCTCGCGGCCATCTTAACAACCGTCACCGCCAATGCTTCACCACAAGAATCCTCTTTAGAACTAATCGCTCACTCTCCCGACCGCGTCACAGCGAGTATCGCCCGCTACCACTCAGGCGACACCGACACCCTCAAACTCGTTAACCTCATCATCAAAACAGTCGACGAAACCATCATCGACACGCCCGTCCCTTCCGTCCTCAACAAACCCATCACCCCACCCAGCGGCGACATGCACGACTACATGAGCATGTCCCCCTACTGGTGGCCCAACCCCGACACGGAAGACGGCCTCCCCTACATCCGCATCGACGGCAAGGTCAACCCCCTCCGTTACAAAGGCGACAACGTCGCCATGGACAAAATGGTCGAAGGCTCATGGCACTGTGCCCTCGCCTACGCCTACACCGGCGAAGAACGCTACGCCGCTAAAGCCGCAGCTTTCCTCCGCACCTGGTTCCTCGATCCCAAAACCAAGATGAACCCCAACTTGACCTACTCCCAGTGGCGATTGGGCTGGACCGAACTTCGGGCTTCCGCTCTCCTCGACACCCAACGACTTCTCCGCATGATCGACGCCTCGCCACTCATCCTCGCCTCCGATTCGTGGACCGAAGAAGACCACGCCAACCTAAAGTCATGGTTCGGCCAATACACGACATGGTACCACACAAGCGAACAAGGCATCGAGCAATCCCAAGCTTACAACAACCATGGTTCCTACTACGACACCCAGTTAATATTTTTCTCTGCATTTTCCGACCGTACCGACCTAGCGATCGCCACCCTAGAAAACTACAACCAAGGCCGCATCGCCCCTCAGCTCGACGAACAAGGCGGCCAACCCCACGAACTCAAACGCACCCGTCCCTTCCACTACTGCAACTTCAACGCCAACGCCTGGGTACTCGCCGCCCAAATAGGAGATAACCTCGGCATCGACGTCTGGGACGCCCAATCCGAAAAGAACCTCGGCCTCACCCTCAAATGGCTAGAACCCTACGCCACCCAACAAAAGGAGTGGATCAAACCAACCCCCATAAAAGACCGCGACTACCTCGTCTACCGTTACCTCATCACCCAAGCCGCCGACCACTACCCCTACCTCGACAAAGCCGCCATCCTCACCCAACTCCCAGATTTCGACTACAGCACCGACGCACAACTACGCTACATCATAGAGTGCGAACTCGCCCGCTAGGGCCTAGCTTCATGTAGGTCCCGGTAGCCTGCCGGTCGCAGCCTTGCCGTAGTCCGGTTATTCGCCCCCCCCGATTCTTCCGCTAAAACTCGAAAATTGGAAAAACCCACACTCCCACAACTAAGTACATTGACCTAGCCCTCAGTAATCACTAGCGAGGCTATACAATGAGACGATCCAACTGCCTCCTCTTCCTTTTCTGCATTCTATCCACTCAAGCACTTTCGGCTCAGAAAGACTGGACTCCCGTAGGTCCCTTCACCCCCGCAGAGGCGATCAACGCCATCGCCACCGACGGCAACGGTGCCTACGTCGCAGTAGCCGATAAAGGGATTATCTACCACGCTCCCAATATCAACGACTGGCAACTCATTCATACTCCCTCCATAAACGGAAACATAACAGAGGTCGTCTACTTTGAACAAAAATGGGTCCTCGCCACAGACACAGGTAAGATTGCCCAATCAAACAACGGATTAGACTGGGCGGTCCAATCCGTTGCCCAAGCACAGTTCTACAGTATCCAAATATTCAAAGATGCCCTCTTCGTATTTGAAAACTCAAGAATACTAAAATCTCTCGACGCCTCAAATTGGGTCCCACTTGAAACCAATGGCTACGGCCAGGAGCCACTATCGATCGAAGACGTCAAAACCTTTGAAAATCAAATCGTCGTAATCTCCGGTGATCGCCTCTTAACAAGCGAAGACGGCACAAACTGGAGCCACGCAAACTTTAGCATAAGCAAAAAGAGCTACGAAATATCTTCTAAAGATGCGAAAATCGTCCAAGGAGATGGATTCTACATGATCTCCCGCAATGGGATAGAAGTCGCCTTCTCAAACGACCTCGTCAACTGGACAACCGCAACACCGCCAATCGACCAAGAAGCAAATCACGAGTACCCTTTCGAGTTTGACGGTCAAATCGTGTATTTCTCTAGATTCTACAATGGAGAGAAACTTTTGAACAATGGAACATACGTTTCCCGCGACAACATCCTAGAGCAACACGAAGTCGCCTTCATCAACCCAATCGAAATCAGGGAACCCTACGAAGAGGACATTCCCGGAACCCTAAGTTCGCCCCCACAATCCATAAGCTACTACCCTTCCATTTCCGGCCCAACATTCAACCTAGGCGATAGAGTATTCGTCACCTCCGAACTAGGGGCCCTCTATAGCTCCGTAGACCTGATTAACTGGAAAAAGCACTTAGAACCAAACGAAAACGATCTCATTCAAATCGCTTCAGATGACAATAGAGCAGTCGCACTTTTCGAAAACGGAGACCTTCTCATTACGGAAAATGGAACATCTTGGGATTATATTGATACCGAATTTGGACGAAGTGTTTTTGGTCTATCTATCTTCAATGGCCATATCATCATCGCAGAAGGTACAACCTTAGGACGATTTGAATCAGACTCGAACCAAACTTCAGGCTACGATCGAATCCATCAGTCAACCGATGGCATTCAATGGACTACCACATCAATGGATTGGTTCAAATCCATGACTGTCCACAACGATCAACTCTACATCGCATCCAGTGGTGGCCTTCTAAAAACAGACGACTTACTATCATGGGAGACTATCCTACCTGTTCCTCCCATCATATCCCCTCCTTCCCCCAGCCGAACGACCAACACAAGGGTAGGATTCAACCTTCACTCAATCGACGGATCCATCTGGGGAGTGGCTACCGAAGGAACACGTGACGCACGATTACCCTACATCTTCACTACAAGCATCGATTGGCTTAAGCTAGATAGCGATGCTGATGAATGGACTTCCTTCGGACCAGACCCTAGGTTTCCATATTCTAAATACGAACACACGTCTCAGGCACTCAATATTGACATACGAATCGGAGACAACGCCTTGCTAGAAATCTCTCTCAATAGCGATCTCAATAACCGATCACGCATTGTCGCATTCAATGCATACGGATACGCTCAACAAGAGGACAAGACCATGATCACTGGATTCGCAACGAAGCCTACCGGAACTAACACCACAAGCAGCAAGCAACTCATTCGCGGAAGATCAATAAGCTCGCTAGAGAACACGCCCACACCACCGCAAGACACCTATTTACTACATCTCGAAGGAGACGAAATACTCGATTCCAATAACAATGCGGACGTACCTGCGTTGAGAGGCACTTTTCTCCGGGCAGGAGCCTCCAGCTTCCCTCTGGGTACAACCGACTCAGCATTAGAGACAGAACATACACCTGGCGTATTCACAAGTCACCTCACCGTAAGTGAAGGAGGCAAAGTGCTCTCCGAAATATTCGATATCTCCGACTCAAATAGTGAACTCATAAATATATCTGCTCGTGCCTACGTATCAGGACAGGACACTCCCCTCATCCTCGGATTCACACTTGAAGGCCCAACCAGTCGCGACATCCTCATTCGAGGTATTGGTGCTAATCTAGAAATTGGAGGCGAACTACCCGACCCCGATATAGTCCTTCTTAACGATGATACTGACGAACTTCCTATCATCGGTGAATGGCCCTACATTAATTGGACAAAAGCAGAAATGAATAGCCTATTCGAAGAAATCGGTGCCTTCCCAATCGAATCCAACAGTAGTTCCTCAACCATCGTAACTACGATCCCTCCCGGAGTCTACACCGTCGAACTCGCATCGCCTTCCAACCAAAACGGCATCGCCCTAATCGAAATCTACCTCCTCGAAGACTAGTCCTTAAAAACGGACGAAAAATAATGTAGGCATCCTTTCATTCTTCAAAACAAACAAATCAATAGCCGCATTCTCCTCTTCGTGCATTTCGTGTCCGCAGTTTATCCCGCGACTACGGTGATGGGCAAAACAACACAACCTAATCGTCCAAAGGACGACCTACATCCCGCTCCGGAATCCTGATAAATCAAAAGCCATAGGAATGAAAAACATGGCGCCTCACGAGGATTATTGCCGGCAACAAAGCGACCAATACAAAAACTCCCACAACCACCCAAAAGTCGAAAGGATTCTTGGTCCTAACACTTCGCGACCCCCTACACCAAATCGTACCAATTTGAATCCTACGAACAAGAACCCAAAGTCCAAGCACCGAGCCTAACATAGCCAACCAACTAACCATAGGACTCGCCCGTGCTGCCAACAATCCCGCCGCCGGAACAATGACCACAAAACTAAGAATCATCACAACGCGCCAACGCTTCGCATCCACCACAGAAGCCGGATGCCCCGCCGTTAGCTCCGCCAACGATTTTAGTTTCTTTTCCTTCCGCCTCTTCTTCATCCAGAAAGATTAACACATTCCTGCCCAATTCACTCAATGCACAAATGCACCCAAACCCAAACAACATCCCAAAAAAAAATAATTTTAAATTATCCGTGCCCACATGTCCGCCGAAGTTCTAAGAGAGTAGCAGGTCCGTCGTTCAAAAAACCACAATCCAATCATCTGTGAACATCTGCGTAATCTGTGGGCTATAAACAAAGCCAAAAAAGAACCGAACACTCAACAGCCGCCCCGCTCACACTCTCAAACTTCCGGAACCGTCACCAACGCCTCAAACATTTCCGGCAACACCTTTAAAGCGTTCGCCTCCTCGACAAAAGGTGTCAATTCCTCCACATCCACAGGGTCACGCCTATTTTCGGATACAAAATCAACAAGAGCCTTTTTCAGCGATTCAGTATTTTCCCTATTTGGAATTCCCGTAAGCGCCGCCCCTCCTCCAGAACTGAATACTCGCACCGAAAACCATAAGTCATCAATCGGCCTTTTTTCATAAAAAGCTGACTCTCCCTCTCCGATCCTCACCCAAGGAACAACATCTCCCTTCTGCCATCGACTAAATCTCGCTAGAAGCTCTAGACAAATCTCATCCTCTAGGAACGGCTTAAGATCTCGAAAATCCTGCAACTCTTGATCAGGATGTTTTTCCCGATATTCAGCCCAGGCCCCAAAAACGGGACGCCATTGCTTCATCTTCACCACCTTCCTTAACTCAGCAAGAGTCATTCTATAATCCGCCTCCGTCCGAATTTCACCCGACTTAGTAACCGCCAACCAATCACGAGCAGTCAACAATTCCATTCCAGGATATTTGTATTGGGGATTATTCACCAGATATTGAGACAGACGATAACTTCGATCCATCCATTCATCCGCACCACCCAAGGTATCACCCTCTATCGAAGGCCGACTCGCAGCTGCACGAGCACGAAACAATTCCAGTGTATCGATCTCAATTACCTCCACTCCGATCAACTCCTTCAACCGTTCGATTTCCAATCGCTTCGCTTCATCACGAATTCCTTCGCTCTCCAAGAGGGAGAGTTCCACAGCCGCAAACTCAACCCGATCTCGCAACCCAACGAGGAGTCCCAAACCTACTACGATAGACACACAAACCATCGAAAAAATATATAACCTAATCCGTTTCATTCTATTTCTGAGACTCCATTTTCACTTGAGTAGTGAGTGCCGTGAAAATCTCTTCAAAATACTCTTCATTGATCTTCCTCTTCACATAGGGCCTCAACTCCTCCGTGCTTACAGGATCCCGTCCAGTATCCTCTTTAAACGAGACAAAGGCATCCCGAGCCGCTCCCCATTTCATACCTCCCGGTTCATAACTTAAACCTGAATGCCACTTAGAGGTTAGCCACATCTGATCCCCCCAAATGGGATCAACAAGGCTCGACTCATAAATCGCACCCAATTCGGGCTCCCGACTTCGCGAATCAAAGTCCCCCCATTTTCCGACCTCATAACGGTCCAGTATTTTTAGATCAAACGGTTCATCAATATACGCATAAAGCTCACTGTCCACCAACGGAAACTCTCCATCCGACTCCTCCAAGTATTTAGCGAGTGCTGCCCTCAAAAGACTAGAAACCTTTACCTTCGCTTTCCCCCTAACCTTCGCCAACATCAGGCGATAATCCGCCACTGTCTCCACCTCACCTTCTTCAACGGCCTCTAGCCAATCGTTCGACTCCAACAAATCCATTTCGGAGATACGCAAGTGCTCATTTTCCTCCACAAACTGAACCACCTGAGTTACACGCCCCACCCACTCATCCATCGCCTCTTCCATCTCCAGAAACGTAAACCCATGAGGTCCTTCTTCATCGGGATTCTGCATAGCCGCCTTCTCCAACTCTGCTCGCTTCGATTTCAAACCTCGAAACTGTTCCCCTAAAGCCGCCAACTCTCCGTCTAAATCACCCGCCCCATCAGCCTTCGTCCCCAAAGCATCCACCTCTAGCTGCACAGCTTCCAAGCGTCCCTGCTCATAAAACACCGTCCCCACCACAAAACTCGCCACCAAAGACAAGCCCACTAAAGAAACCTTACTCGTACTCATAATCGTTATCAATGTTCCCAATACAGAGCCCCCAGCCACAACCGCCCCGGCTCCTACCCCATTCACAATACTCACCGAAAGCCCAATCGGAGCCGTCATCGCACACTGTCCTCCCAAGGCTACGCCCAACGCCATCGACGTAGACCGAATCCCTTTCTTCGAAAGAACCCCATTCAACTTATCAAGGGCTCGCGACACCCGCATCCGAGCCGCATTTTCGCCCAACGAAAGCCGTTCTCCAATCTCCGAAAAACTCAACTTCTCATAAAACCGCAGACACACCGCCGCCCGATCCAATTCCTTCAACTCACTAATAGCCTCATCCAAAACCGGCCGCACCTCCTCCCAATCCTCAACCTCATCCAAACGATCAACCTCACCCATAAACTGAGCCTCCTGCTCTCTAATCTCCCTACGACGCTCCGTTCGCAACACATTCAAAGCCGCAAACCGAGCCGCCCGATACAACCACCCCGAAACAATAACCCCGTCACTCAGACCTTCAGCCTCTCCTGCCAACGAAGTAAATACCTCCTGACATACATCCCGAGCCCAGGCCTCATTCCCCCCGACCTGCCGATACGCAACCGAGTACACCAAATCCAGATGTCTATCCACTAATTCCGCAAAGGCCGCACCGTCCCCATCCCTACAAAACTTCCCAATCAACTCAAAATCGTCATTCATACTCTTCACCCATTAAATAACCGCCCAACCAAAAACCGCACAAGAAAACGAAAACAAAACCAAAGAATCTGCGTTTATCTGCGTCCATCCGTGGTTTCAAACAAAGCACAACCCAAGTCCGAATCTCCCATCCATCTGTGTTCATCTGAGCAATCTGTGGGCAAAAACAGCGGAAAAAAAAGAGCCGAACACTAACCAGTGTCCGGCTCCTAAAATAATTCGATTAACTAAGCGTCAACTACTTCCCCGAAGACTTCCCCTTCTTTCCAGCAGTATCCTCATCCAGCACGATCGTCTCAGTCTTACCCTTCAAAAGCGCGCTCAGCCCTTCCGCCGAACTCGGATCGAGTCCAAGCTCCTCGAGCATCTTATCAACCAAAGGCAAGTTCATGCGATACCCTAAAGCCGCATCGACAAGCTGATTCGGCAATCCGCCGCCGGAACCCGTTCCACCTGCTCCCGCAGATGATCCGCCACCAGTAGCACCGCCACCGAATCCGTTCGCCTGAAGAATCTTGATACTCTCGATCTTCTCCATCGGCTTAACACTCGCCTCCATAATTTGGGGAGCAACGCCTGCCAAAATCTTACGAAGCTCAAAGCTGATAAGTTCAGAACTAAGGAGATTCTTCGCCTCATTGATCGCCTTCTCACCGAAAGCTTCAACCTCAAGTCGCTTCTCATCAGCTTCTGCCGTAATACGAATCTTATCCGCAGCAGCTTTTGCTTCAGTCAAGAATGCTTCAGCCTTATCCGCAGCAGCCTTCTTATCGGCATCCGCCGCAACGGTAATTTCGATGGCTTGTTGTTCCGCCGTCTCACGTGCCTTAATGATTTCGATCTCCTTACGACGATTCGCAACCGCCGTCTCACGAACCGTAACCACCTGCTCTTCTTCTTTAACGAAGTTAGCCCGTGCTTTCGCCGCCTCAGCTTCAGCCTGAGACTTCTCCTCTGACTTCTTCGCAACGATAATCGCAGCTTCCTGACCACTCACATCAACCGAACGTTGACGAGAAATATCACTTTCCTCAATACGGCGTTTCGCTTCAATTTCACGTTCCTCAACCGCTTGCTTAGAAAAGATCTCAGCTTCCTGAACCGCTTGAGTCGCAGTAATACGAGCTTCCTCAGCTTCACGCTTTCTCAATGATTCTTCACTAGCAATCAACGCTTCCTGCCGAGCCGTCGCCATTTCAACTTCACGCTGCTGCGAAAGTTTCGCGAGCGCTTCCGACTGCTTAATATCG
>CAWVWU010000008.1:0-38475 GCA_963933925.1 uncultured Puniceicoccaceae bacterium | reverse complement strand
GCTGCAGAAGCGGGAAACCACCTTTTTATTTTAACAACTTATGGGACTCTTCCGTTTTCATCAAGAATCTAAATGCTGCGTATAACATCGATGCATTTAATGAAATGCGTATCGGTATAGGGTTATTTGAGAGGGATTATGGATGTGTCTTGATCTTTAGATCAGGGATCTATCATCATTTTATGCCAGATTGGCCACGTTCAACTTACCTCCCTTGTCTTGTATGAAAAATGTTAACTCTGCTGTGTTTTTGTTTCTTTCACTTTTTGCTGTTTCCGGATTATCAGCTGACTGGCAACTTATAGAAGATTGGAGAATTTGTGATCGTTCAGACTGGGAACTGAAATTCTTTGGAGATGAAAGTGCATTGGCTCTTCCTCGTGCGGAGATCGTTGATGATCCTTTTGCTCATGGGCAAGGAGAGGTGTTGTCAGTAAAGCCAGGTGTTGCAGGTGAGGTTAGTCTATTGGGATATACTGAAGTTCCGATTAAAAAGGAGTCCCAAATTGTTTATTCGGATAATGGGGCAAAATCGACGTTGCATTTCAAAATCGGACTACCCCTTGTAGGAGGGAATCCGGCAGAGGTAGAGGTCTCAATCGGTCTCGCAGATAAAGGGGACCCAGGAATTGACACTCTTTGGAGTGGGATTTCTGCTTATGTTCGTATCCAAAGCAATGGCGTTCTTTCGGTTCGTGATGAGGCTTCTGGTTTTAAGCAGGTAACCAATGGTCCGTTGAATACAGGAGTATATTATTCAATTTGGTTCGTGTTGGATCATGGCAATCAAACATTTTCACTTTATATTCAAGGGGGGGATGATTATCCCACACAAACTAGACTCTATAGCGACGCAGCATATCGAAAAGAAACGTTCGAACCGTTGGAACGTATTGTTATTATAACAACAGCTGGAAATTCAATAGATGGAGTGAGGGGGCGTGATCCCATTTATATCGATGATATCTATGTTGATCCGTATGCTGAGAATATAGCTGTTCATGGTAGTGTTGGTGCAGGTGTTTTTGACGTATCGTCTATCCAGGAGGTCGAGAGTAACCTAGTGAATATTTCGACACGTGGCGTTGTAGGGGAGGGTAATAGCTCGTTGATTGGGGGCTTTGTCATTGAGGGCGATAAACCTATGAGCGTTTTGATACAAGGTGTCGGGGAAGAGCTTGTTGGTGTGGGAGGGTTGACGGAGGATGACGTTCTTAAGGATGGTTTTTTGACACTTCGTGGTGGATCTGAAGAGCTTAGTAATGATGATTGGGAGACGGTTGAAAACGTCGACTTGACTGCAATAATGACCTTGAATGGATCGTTTGAGCTTCAGCCCGGTAGTAAATCTTCCGCGTTGTATGTCGAGCTGGAGCCGGGAGTGTATACGGCGAGACTAAGTGGCGTTGATGGAGCGGAGGGAGTTGCCTTGATCGAGGTCTATGAGGTTTCGCGTGAATCAATTTGTGACTGAATGGCTTGTAAGCTATTCCTCTTCTGGTTGTTTATCAAAAAAAAAAGACCGCCGAGGTGGCGGTCTTTAAGTTTTTGAGTGCGGATAGTAAACGTTTAAGTAGTGATCTCGTATTCGGGAACTGTGATACGTTCAACCTCATCTAGGGTTGTGATACCAAGAAGTGCTTTCTTAAGGGCATCTTCTCGTAGGCAATTGTATCCCACTTTTTTAGCGGCTACTTGGATGTCACAGACTGGGCTTCCGTGAGAAATGAGGTTTCTGATCTCTTCAGAGATCTCAACAATTTCGTGAATTGCGACACGTCCTTTGAATCCTGTCTTGTGGCATTTGTCACAACCACGACCTCTGAAGAAGGTGGTATCGACGAGGGTGTCTGCTTTGAAGTACTTGAGGAGAGTGTCTTTCTTTGGCTTGTAGGCTTCCTTGCAGTTTTCGCAGATACGACCGACGAGTCGTTGTGACATGACACCGTTGAGAGCGGGGGCGACCATGAATGGATCAACACCGATTTCGGTTAGACGTAGAATTGCTTGGAGTGCGTTGTTGGTGTGCAGGGTCGTGAGAACCATGTGCCCGGTAAGGGCGGCTTCAACTGCTATCTTTGCGGTTTCGGAATCTCGAATTTCTCCGACTAGAATAACGTCGGGATCCTGACGTAGTGCAGATCTGAGGACGCGTTTGAAGTCGAGTCCGATCTGATGCTTGACTTCAAAGTGATTGATTCCGTCGAGTTGGTACTCAACGGGATCTTCGATTGTCATGATATTTCGGTCCTTGTCATTCAAATAGTCGAGAGCCGAGTAGAGTGTTGTTGTTTTTCCGGATCCTGTTGGTCCGGTGACGATGAAGATTCCGTTTGGCTTGGCAACGGCACTGCGGAAGCGCTTTAGATTGCTCTTGGCGAAATACATTTCGTCAAAGCTTGGAAGCCCTTTTTCACCTGCTTGTCCTAGGAGTCGTATTACGGCTTTTTCGCCATTGAGTCCGGGGAGGGTGGAGAGTCGGAAGTTTTGTTCGTAGGTGCCGATTTCCAGTGCGAAGCGTCCATCTTGTGGGAGTCGGCTATCTGAGATATCAAGTTTAGAGATAAACTTGATACGCACCATTAGGGTGTTGTGAAGTTCTTTTGGAAGGGTGACAAGGTCGCGGAGATTTCCGTCTACGCGGAGTCTTACTTTTCCGTAGTTCTTGTGTGCTTCGAGGTGAATATCGCTGGCACGTTGTTTGAATGCCGAGTAGAAAACACGGTTTGTGAGATCGACGACTGCGTTGAGGTTAGCAAGTTCCTTGAGAGCTTCACCATCTTCTTTGGCGAGGTTTTCGCCATCGCTCATTGCTTCGAGTTGGCGTAGGGCTTCGTCGAATGAAAGGTCGGATTGGTAGTGGAGTTCTAGGGCGTGGTCGATGTCTTCGGGGATAGCGAAGACCGGACTGATACTACGTTGTAGGTAGCGTTCGAGGGAGTCAATGAGCTGGAGGTTTGTTGGATCCTCCATGGCCATGGTGATGAATCCGTCAAATTCGTACAAAGCGATTGCTTTGATACGTTTGGCCATTTCGAGGGGGACTTGATTTTCCCCTTCGCAGCGAATTGTCATGGATAATGGATCCACGAATGTGCAGCCTTTAGCCCGTGCCCAGTGTTCACCCGCTCGTTCTTTGCGGAGAAAGCCTTTTTCGATGAGTTCCATCATCAAGGCACTGTGGTTCTCTTTGTATTTGTTTACGAGAACGGCGAGTGTATTGGTTTCGACCTTGGGGTCTTCCTCGACGAACTGGATGAATTTGTCGGACTTAATTTCTTTCATCTAATCTTTCCTCCTTCTTAGCCTTTAAATTGAAGAATGATCCGATGTCGGTTTGTGTGACGAGATCCTGAGAATACGTTTTGGCTTCGAATTCCATTTCTATCTCCTTGGACATGCGGCGCATATCGTATTTGATTATTTGGTCGTCTAGGCTGACGATATTGAGACTGTCGTCCTCTTTTTCTGGCGTACTCTTTTTATCCGGATTCATCTTTATATTGTGTGATTGATGTTAGGATGCGGCAGTATTGCTGGTCTCTGTTAGGGCATTGAGAACCTCGGCGAGGGCTTCTTTAATCTCTTCAGGTTTTTGTGTCTTGAGAATGTAGTAAACGGCACCTTCGACTTTGGACATTTTGACAGCTTCGCGTGTGGAGACGGCTGTCATCATGACTACGGCTGCTTTGGGATTGATCTCGAGGATGAGTGAGAGAGCTTCGAGTCCGTTCATCTTGTTCATGTTGATATCCATGAGTACAATGTCGGGAGTGTATTCTCGGTAGGCTTCTACCGCATCCATACCGTTTTGCATGAGGTAGACGTTCCCGATTCCGAGATCCTTTAACATGAGTTTCATGAAGGTGCGCATGTGCGCTTCGTCATCTGCTATTAGTGCTGTGAGTGGCTTATTCATTTTTGTGAAGGTTCGTATTTAAAAGTAGTTGTGAATTCGGCCCCATTTTCGGGGCAGTTGACGACTTCGATGAGTGCTTTGTGTGCCTCTGCAATTTGCTTACACACGTAAAGTCCTATGCCGCTTGATGATTCTCCATCAGTTGGTTGGTTGGATGTGCGGCTGAATTCTTTGAATAGTTTGTCGAATTCGCCTTTTGGTATTCCGGGACCTTGATCCAGTACAGAGAGTCTTACGTTTTCGTTGTCGTGTTTAACGGATACGAGTATCTCGGTGCTTTTTGGTGAAAATTTTATGGCGTTGCTAATCAGGTTATCAAGAAGCCTTAGGATTAGTTTCCTGTCTAGGCTGACGAAACAGTCCTTAGATAGATCCGCGTTGATTTTGATATCTTTCTTATCTGCATTTGCAGTGTGCAGGGTGACGCTTGTTTGAGTGATATCTGAAAGGTCTTCGATTTCGAAATTGGATCGTGGTTGGCTGGATTCGAGTAATGAGACGTCTAGGAGTTCTTCTACTAGGTTGAGCATCGATTCGGATGCTTCTATTACGGTATTGATGAGCTCTTTTTGGTCTTCGTTGAGAGGGCCAAACTTTTCGCTCTGCAGGTACTGGGAAATACCTCGAATTGAAACCAGTGGATTGCGTAAGTCGTGAGAGGCGACTCCGAGAAATTTGGATTTTGTTTGGTTTTGTTGTGCGAGATTGTTTATCGCTTCTTCCGCTTCTCTTGCTCTCTGGTATTCGTTGATGTGGAGTCGGGCCCGTGTGAGAACTTCGGCTGGGCGGATTGGTTTTATGATGTAGTCGTTGGCTCCGGCTTCGAATGCCTGCGTTATTGTTTCTGAATCAGAATGGCCCGTTGAGAAAATGAGTGGGATTTGGCCGAAAACGGGGTCTATTCTTAAGTGGGTGCAGAAGTCGATACCATCCATTCCAGGCATGCCTATATCGCAGATTATGAGATCTGGGGCGATTTCGTGAAGTCTTTCTAGTGCTTCGGTCGCAGATCCGCAGTTTTGGCATTTGAAGTTACCTTTGACGAGAACCTTGGAAAGGATGATGCGGATGGGGCGATCATCGTCAATGACGAGCACGGTAAAGGTCGCGCTGGATGAAGTGTCCGCGGGAGCCTGAGAGATATTTGATTCTAATTCCTGTGCCATGAAGCCGTTTCTAGAGAGTACTCTTGTACCACTAGGTAATCGGCTTGGAAGGGTTAGGGTTTAGAATGCGGAGGTAACTTATTGGGGGTAGAGGGGACTTTTTTTTACAAGGAGAGGGGTTTTTACCTCAATTTACCGTTATCTACGTTGGTTCCAGTCGTCGGAGTCGAATTGGTCGTTGAGTTTCTCTACCTCGGATTTGTACCAGTGTGGCCATTCTACGTATTCGATGCTGGCGTCTAGGTGGCTAGCAATGTTCATGATGAGATCGTTTTGAAAGCGGGTCCAATCGGTCTTAGATATGGTGGGTTTCCAAATCGAGCCTTGGAGAAGCATGCCTGCTTTGGTGCGCTTTTGGGCGGCTCCGGCAATTTTTGTGGGAAGATTCTCTAAAACGATGTCGTAGAGTTCCGCTTTTTCGAAGCAGACACTTGGGGTCTGGCTTTCAGGAGGGACTGTGTTGAGTATCGCTTTGACTCCTTGTAGTTTTAGGGTGTCGACGATGCATTGATGAACTCCTTTGTAGGCATCAACCGGTTGGCCTTGGCAGAGCGGGTGAGTGGCTGGGATGACGATAGAGTAGGTCCAGTCTTCAATATGGCTGACGACTCCTCCTCCTGTGGGCCGTCGGCAGAGCTCTACATCTTTGTTTTGTAGTTCGGATACAGCGTAGGCGTATTGCTGGCTGAGTCCGAAGGTGTAGGCGCGCTCGGTCCAGCCGTAATGGCGAAAGCGGATGGCGTTGGGGTCTGCGTAGCGTTGCAACATGAGAAAATCATAGGTCATGTTTTCTGCTGCTGAGGATTGCTTGTCTGGGAGGATTTGAAGCGAATGAGTCATGCGAGTGACAAGAAAATCGTAAAATAGACGCTGAGAGTAAAGCATCCATTTCTTTATTGGGTGTTGGGTTGTGGAAGGTTGCTCATCGACGCCCTTCGTTTGCTCAGGATCTTCGCTTCGCTCGAAGAGGGGGATTAGATTGAGTTGTACCAGGAGCGGAGGTGGTGGGGGATGATGAGAGAGTCGAGTTGTTGGGAGAAGGGTTGTGGGGTGGTTTTGAGTTTTCCTTCTAGGGGATGGAGGTCGAGGCTTAGGTT
Source organism: uncultured Puniceicoccaceae bacterium (assembly GCA_963933925.1). GTDB lineage: Bacteria > Verrucomicrobiota > Verrucomicrobiia > Opitutales > Opitutaceae > JAKYXN01. The sequence continues at coordinate 32,293 of CAWVWU010000008.1, read as the reverse complement.
TTCCTGACGCGAGGCGAATTTTGGATCGTTTCCACGGATTGAGGGAATGACCCATTCAGATGGGAGTCCGAAGTGTTGGGCGAGGGCAATTCCTATGTCGTAGCGTGAGAGGGTTTCGCTGCCGGCCCAATGATAGATGCCTTTGAGGTCGTGGCGTTCACAGAGTTCGACCATGACGTTTGCGAGATTGTCGACGAGGCAGGGTTGTCGGTATTCGTCGGTGAATTGATGAGTGGGGGATCTTTTGGGACCAGCTTGTGAGGAGTTGTTCGTGGATACTCCGGTTTCCACGCGGGCTGTTTCCGTTAAGAAGAGGGATGCGTAGGGTTGTTGCGAATGTGCTGGCTGCTTCGTGGACCCGTTTTTCGGATTCAGCTTTTTGGCGGCCATATGTATTGGGCGGATTGGTTTTGGAATCGACGCGATAGCGAGGCTGGTCCCCATCGAATACTTGTTCGCTTGAGATGTGGATGAGTGTTGCTGAGAGGTGATTGGCGAGACGGGCCAGTTGCTCTGGGAGTTCGACGTTGATACGATTGGACTCTTGTGGGTGTTGGTCGACGACGGCCGGAGAGGATATGGCGGCACAGTTGACAATGGCGTCTGGAAATTGCTCGAGGATGAGACGTTCGGTTGCGGCGTTGTCCTTGAGGTTGATTGTGTGGCACTCGCTGAGTCCTGGTAGGGTACCGCTATAGCTGCCGATGAGACCGACGACAGTGTGTTGGCGTCGCTTTGCCGCTTCTGCGAAGGCGGTACCCAGTAGGCCAGAGGCTCCTGTTAGTAGGATTTTCATTTAGAATGTTTGTGACTGATGTGCCACTGAATTTGGTACGGCGTACTTTGGTCGGGGGCTTGTTTGGGGATTTGTCCGGACCTACATTTGAGTGTTGGTTGAGGGATCGTCCCTCGGCGAGTCCTTATTCCAAAACGAGCTTTGTTTAATGAGATTCTGGCGGAAGAGGGGTGGCAATCACAAATCTTCGGGATTGGGAGTGTCATAAGTGCGTTTCTAACTTGTGAAGCTGGGCTAAGCCTTCATTTTCCGAGTTGTGAGTAAGTCCAAGGAAAAGCGCAGCGTCGATATGCAGATTATGAGGGATTGGGTAGAGCCCAAGTCTCGTGTTCTCGATTTGGGGTGTGGGCGTGGGGTCTTGTTGGAGTACTTGAGTCAGTCTCGTGATATTAGGCCAGTGGGAGTTGATTTGAATTCCGATAAGATCGGGTCCTGTATTAAGCGTGGGTTGAATGCGTACTTGGGCGATATGATGGAGTTTATGGGGGAGTTTCCCGATAAGCATTTCGATCGTGTTATCTGTTCACGGACGATGCAGGAGCTTGGTGAGCCCGCGGCGGTCATTAAGGAAGCGTTGAGGGTGTCGAAGAATTTGACCGTTGGATTTGTAAACTATGGATACTGGCGTAATCGTTTGAGCATGCTCCGTCATGGGCGTCGTGTGATAAATGAGGTGTATGCGAGTAATTGGTGGGAATCTCGTCCGATGAATCCGCTCTGCGTCAATGAGTTTGAGTCTTTTTGTACAGAGATGGGGATTTCTATTGTACGAAAGGTTTATTTACGGGGCGATTGGAAGGAACAGGCTCGTTTGTTTCCAAATTGGTTTTGTGGATACGCGATATACGACTTAACTCTTCGATAAGTCGGCAAAACTGTTAAGATATCTTACAGAATTGTCGGGAATTCTTACAAATGTGGTAAGTCTGTAGTCGACTCTGGTTTTTTATCCTTAGGTAGCGATGTAAACGGCTAGCTAAAAATAAAAGGGTACTGGAATCGAGGGGTGAGTTGTCCTGTCATTGGTCTTTGAATCCATGAAAAGCTCTTTAGTAAAACTCGGCGAGTTCGCCACATTTTTGAAAGACCTTGAGTCAAGCTATCGCCTATCCAGCGTTGAAGCGACCGAGGCACGAGGAATCTATGCGTTTGATAGAATCCTTTGGCTCTATGCGGGTCGTTTCAGTAAAGATAGCGAGGAATTGCTGCGTCTTTATGCGGAGTGTTGGATACGGTATCGTATGAAGTCGGGGGATCTCGATATGACTGCATTTGAGGATGCGATAAGCTGTATTGATTGGTTGATTGCGGAGCAGTATAGTTTGCGTGAGGCTCCGGTTCCTTTGATGTGTGAGTTTACGGCTTTTGTCTTTCAGCGTGGTCCGCGTTCGCTGAGAACACGGGTGAACTGTCACTCTCGCGGGAGGGTATTCTTCGAGGGCGTAGTACGAGCGGTGGGCGACGCTTTTGGGGTTGGAGTCTCCGTGAGGTGCACTCAGTACGGAGCTAGCTTTTGTGAGCTGGAGCTTTCGTGTTCGGAAGCGGCTAGGCTGTCAAAAAGTTCCTGACGAGTTGGAATATCTCGTCGGACTCCACGAGGAAGGAGTCGTGACCGAGATCCATGTCGAGCTGTACATAGGAGGCATTGATGCCTTGTCTAAGCATCGCTAATACGATTTCTCGATTTTGTGCAGGAGGGAAGAGCCAGTCGGAAGTGAAACCGACTATGAGAGCTCGGCTCTTTATTTTTGAGACGGCGAGGTCCAAGCTTTCGTAGGCTCCTGCGAGGTCGAAAAAATCGAGGGCACGGGTCAAATAAAGGTAGGAGTTTGCGTCAAATCGGTTGGTGAAACTGGCACCTTGGTAGCGGAGGTAGCTTTCGACTTCGAATTCGATGTCGAAGGTGTGTTCGTTAATTTTTCCTCCTTGGCGGCGGCGGCCGAACTTGCGGTCCATTCCTTCTTCTGAAAGGTAGGTGATGTGGGCCATCATTCGTGCGATCGCTAGTCCCACGTTGGGTCCTTTTTCCTCAGTGTAGTTTCCTTCGAGCCATTCAGGGTCCTGCATGATGGCTTGGCGTCCGACTTCGTTGAAGGCGATCGCTTGGGTGTTTTGCCTCGAAGTCGTGGCCATCGGGAGGATGCGCTTGACGAAGTCTGGGTATTCAATGGCCCATTGGAGGACTTGCATTCCGCCCATGGAGCCGCCGATGACGGCGTAGAGCTCTGGGATTTCGAGGTGGTCGAGCAGGACTTTCTGCGAACGGACCATGTCTCGGATTGTGACGAAGGGGAACGTTAGGTTGTAATGTTTCCCTGTCTTTGGGTTGGTCGAGTGAGGGCCAGTTGATCCGCTGCAGCCTCCCAATACATTGACTGAAATTACGAAAAAGCGGTTAGTGTCGACTGGTTTTCCGGGGCCGATTATGGAATTCCACCAACCCGATTTTCGATCTTTTATCGAGTGGACGCCTGCACAGTGGTGGTTGCCCGTGAGGGCGTGTGAAACCATGATGACATTGTTCTTGTCGCTGTTGAGGTGCCCGTAGGTTTCGTAGCGGAGAGTAAACTCTTCGATGCTTTGGCCATTTTCGAATTCGAAAGGGGTGGGGCAATGGAAGTCCTGAGGACTAACGAGTCCTATATCTCCGATTTCACCGGGGTCCAATTCATCTTCTGCGGCATTCACTTGTGTCGACTAATGTGGTGGGGATTTGGGCGCTGTCCAGCGTGAAGCGTGTCATGAAAAAAGGATGGCGAAATTGCCATCCTTTGATTTCTAAAAATAGTAAGGTGCTTGGGGTCTATTCGACTTCGATGAGGTCTTCGGGAATATCGGCGTTATGGAAAACGTTTTGTACGTCGTCGAGATCGTCGAGGATGTCGATGAGTCGCATGACTTGCTTGGCAACGGATGCATCAGAGACGGGCACGGTATTTTCAGGGATGTATGCGAGCTCGGATGAGTCTGCCTCGATACCTGCCTTGGAAAGGGCTTCGCTAACGGAGTCGTAGGATGGAAGATCGGCACGTACTTCAAAGTAGCCTTCGCCTTCGATGATGTCGTCGGCACCTGCTTCAAGGGCGACTTCCATGAGTTGCTCTTCGCTGGTCTTTTCGGCGGAGATGATGAACTGACCGGTGCGATGGAACATGAAGGCAACGGCGTTGGATCCGGCGAGGTTGCCCCCATTTTTTGTGAGAGTAGAGCGTACGTCGGAAGCGGCACGGTTTTTGTTGTCAGTCGTTACTTCGACGACGACAGCGACGCCACCGGGGGCGTACCCTTCATAGAGGAATTCTTCGTAAACGACGCCAGGGAGTTCGCCGGTGCCCTTTTTGATGGCACGTTCCATGTTGTCCGAAGGCATGTTCTCGGCTCTTGCTTTGAGGAGCACAGTGCGAAGCTTTGCATTCGCTTCCGGATCACCCCCGCCATTTTTAGCGGCTAGGGTGATATCTTTCGAAAGGCGGCTGAAAATCTTGCCGCGCTTAGCGTCGGCGGCGCCTTTCTTATGCTTGATAGTAGACCATTTACTGTGTCCTGACATGAGGTAAGTCGGTTGCTGAGGTTCTTTGAATTGTGCTTAAATCGATGGCTGAATTTGCGATGCGTTCAACGCTAAACTCAGTCCTCTATTTCTTGCGTTTGGCCTTTTGGGGTTTGTCCAATGCTTTTTTGAGGGCTGGAGGGAGAATCACTTCGAAGTCGGCGGCCCCTTTATTGATGAGGTACTGTTGTCCGATGGTGAAAACGTTGCTCACTGTCCAGTAGAGGACGAGTCCTGAAGCGAAGGTGTATGTGAACGGGAAGAAGATGAAAGGCATGAACTTCATCATTTTCGCCTGTGCGTTGTCCACTGATGGTGTGGGCATGGTCCACATTTGTATGGCCATAGAAATGACCCAGGCAAATGGGAGTAGGTTGAGTGGCAAACCTGCGACATGGCCTACGGTATCTGGCTTGGAAAGGTCAGTGATCCAGATGAAGTCTTCGAAACGTAATTCCGCCGCACTTCGTAGCATGTAGAAGAGTGCGAAGAAGATAGGAATCTGAGCGATCATCGGTACGCAGCCCGCGACTGGGTTTACCTTGTTGAGCTTATAGAGCTCCATCATCATTTTCTGCTGCTGCTGCTGATTGTCTGGATAGGCTTCTTTGAGCTGCTTCATCGGACCGGACAGCTTGGACATGCGCTTCATTGATTTGGAGCTTAGCATGTTGATCGGAAGAAGAACGGTGCGAACGATCAACGTAAGAAGGATAATCGAAAGTCCATAGTTACCGACGATGCCGTAGAGCCAATTCATCAGTGTGAGCAAAAACTTGGAGATGATTCCGAAGAAGCCGAACTGCATCGCCTCGTCTTGTTTTTTGCCCATTTTTTCGAGGCGGCTGAATTCCTTCGGTCCTGCGTAGTAGTTGAAGCCGATGGTTGTTGTTCCATTGGCGGGAACTACGATTGATGGAATGTTGAGCTCTCCGGTGATTCCAGTGTGAGGAAGGTCTGCATTTTGGATGGAAACGGGGAAGTCTACTGGGCGAGCGACAAACCCGCTACCCGGTGCATCCGGCGTGAGGATGGTGATGAAAAACTGGTTCTTAACGGAAGCCCATTCGACATTTCCCGTTTCGGCGATGAAGGCTCTTGGTTCCTTAGAGAACATTCCCATGAATCCGCCTCCTAGGAATTTACTGCTTTCGATGAAGTCGACATCTTCACCGTCTGAATGACCGAAGGTGAGGAGGAAGCGATCTTGTTTCCCAGATGGGGCGACAGTTCCGACGTTGAGGCCGAGTTCGCCGGTTGCGATTGGTTGGTCTCCAGTATTGTGGAAAGCTATTTCGTGGCGAATGGAGTATGGCTTTTCGTTTTCACCATTTTGGAAGATTGTGTAGCGGCGTTCGATTTCGAGGCTATCGCTGATTTGGGCCTTGAAGCCGATTGTGTTGGGATCGCCTTGATATTTTACGAATTGGTAGATGGTGTCCTTGTCTGCTCCGGCGAGTTTGGTGATCGAAAGGGCGGGAGCGTAGCGCTGCCGGTTCATCACGTAGGGGGCGTCGCTGACTTCATCGAGACGGAAGTTTTTAAGAACGATTTCCTTGAGGTCGCCACCGTAGTTGGTGAAGCGAGCTTCTATCAGACTGTTGTCTAGGGAGACTATCTTTTCGTCCTCCTTGTTGTCATTGGCTTCTACGGTCGCTTGGCCTTGCTCATTTAATTGAGGGGGTGCGCTGATGCTTACCGGAGCGGATGCAGTCGTACTGTTCCCTGATGGGGCGACATTAGGCTGATAAGTGCCAGCCGGTGTGTCCTGTCGCTGTTGTTCCTCTTTCTCTTGACCGCTCTTGAGCATGAGGCCAAAGCCGAGGCAAAGAAGGGCGAGCCCTATTATAGTGTTCTTCTTGTCCATTTCCGTGGTAAAATTTGAAATTCGTGCCCTAGCTTCTGAGAGTTTTCCGAGCTAGGGAAACAGGTCTTAAAATACGTGTGAATTCGCCATGCAAGCGTATTACGCACGAGGACGTTCTGAGGTGTCGTTACTTTGAGCTTTTAGCCCGCAGTATTTGATGGCGTGAAGGAAGCGTTGTTCCAGTTCTTCGTAGCTGGCTTTCGTTGCCGGCTTGCGTAGGCTTAGCATGATATCTCCCATTGGAGTCATCGCGATCTGGCTCTTTCGGAATATTTCGCGAAAGCGTCGTTTAGCTAAGTTACGGTGTACGGCGTTGCCTACTTTGCGCGAGGCAGAGATGCCGATACGCGGAGACGAAACATCCGCACTCTCAGGAGTACGGACGCGGGTATACATCATAAAATAGGGGCAGCGATAACGCTTGCCCTGATCTCTAAGAGAGAGGAAGTCGGCACTGCGACGTAGTCGCTGCGGAGGCCTGAGCTTTAAGCATGGGGCCATAATGTTTCGCAGCTTGTCGCGTTAGCAGACTAGTCTTCCTAGACGTTTACGAGTTTATGACGGCCTTTGCGACGACGTGCGTTGATTAGGGCACGTCCTCCGCGTGTTGCCATGCGGGCGCGAAAGCCGATGCTGCGGACTCGTTTGATGCGGTGTGGTCTATATGTAGGTTTCATGACTGAAAATTTGAAAAAGAGGGGGAAAATGGAGAGAGCTCGGCCTGCCTGTCAAGCTCTGAGCGCCAAATGAATTGGTTTTACCTGAAAAAAGGGTGCTGTTGTCTTCTGTTCGGTGCCTCTCATCCGCATGTATGCTCAAAGAGGCGAGCGATTCACTTCTGACATAGTGGATATCGGGCGTGAATGTCGAGTCCTCTAGGGCTGTTGGCAGCACTAGAGGGTGCTCGGTGGGGCGAAATTATCTGGTGAGGAGAGGGCTCAATCGAGGAAGTTTTCGGCTGGTATGGACTCCTCTAGCACTTTTATTTCGATATTTCGGTAGTAGACTTCGGCGGTTTCGGATTGGAAACCGATGATGCCCGCACCTGGGGTGAGATTCGTCGCCATGTTGACGACATCGCCATTAAGGAAATGGATGGCATATTCGCTTCCCATTACGACGATCTGGCATTGGTTCCATTCATCGTTCAGGGCGTTGTGATTCTCGGTGGGTGAGGCGTGGTGAAGCCAGTGGCTTTTGGCTTCGGGGATTCCACCGTCATCGGGGTGGAGGTAGGTCTTGCCATCTTCAGTGGAGAACCAATCGTAGGCGGTGTCTGCAGGGCGGATCAGGTCGCCGGTGTGGTTTCGGTCTTTTGTGTGATCGTAGCGGATTTGGTATTCTATGCCCGTGGGCCAGACTTTATCGTCGATCACGTGGTAGTAGACTCCGGCGTCGTATTGCCATCTGTCGAAATTATTAGCGATACGTGTACCCCACTTGTATTCGAATTTTAGGATATATTTGCTGTACTGCTTCTTAGTATAGAAGAGTCCGTGAGTGTCGTTTGCTCCGGTACCCAAGTTGTACTCGTCTGGAAACTCGTCGTTGAAGACGTGGATCATACCGTCTTCAATTGCATATACTTTCTTGGCTAGGGCTTCGTCGCCGCTACGAAGTTTTAGGTACCAGCCGTCAAAGTTCTGGCCGTTGAAAAGGGGCTCGAAGCCGGATTCGCTCATTGTCGAACTGTTATCGTGGGCTTGGTTTGACTTAGCCGATTCGGGCTCGGCTACGGAAATTGAGATGGCTGAGACGCAGAGTAGCGTCGTTGCGAAAATGGATGGGAGACGTAACATGGTAATTTTAAGTTAGGGTAGAGTGGCTCGTCGGAGCACATTTTTGGCCAAACCGAGGATTGGCACTATTATTTCGTTTTGTGATAATTGCGAATACCGGAAATCAATTTGCCCGATATCGTCTGTGTTGCAGGCTGAAGAGTGACCATTGTCTTGGCAAGAGGGGACTGCCCCTCTTTTTGGAGGGTGTTTTGGGGTATTCATAAGAAGACAGTCTTGTTCTTTCGAGTGTTGGGAATTGGTCATGTCTTGGTGACTACGAGGGGCGTGATGCGGTCGTGAGGATTTCATTGGGGGATGGAGATGGGCTAGGTAGTTTTGCGAATCCACTTGCGTGTAGGTTATCTCTTCTCATTCATTGTGTGGTCGTTGATACCTTCTATCGTGCACGTGTTGAAATGTTTACACGGTTGGCTGGTTGAGTGAATCGACGAGGTGGGAAACGTTAATTTTTATAGTAATTAGGGATGATTAAAATTGGGATAGTCTCACTTGTGTTTTGTCTCATTAGTGCAGCCTTATTAAGGGGACAAAGTGATTGGGTGCATGTTGGCCCGACCGCTCCTCCTGAGCAGATCAATGCGATCGCGACTAATGGCGAGGGGGCGTATGTTGCGGTGGGCGACAATGGTGTCGTGCACTGGGCCAAAAATATTGATACGTGGCAGTTTGTTCAAGTGAGGAATTTGCGTGGGAACGTTACAGGGGTGGTCTATTATAAAGGGGGATGGGTTCTTGGTACAGATCGAGGAGAGATCCGTTGGTCGTCTGATGGCGTTGATTGGACTGTCCAGGGGAACAGTGGGAGTATTACTGCATTTGCCGGAATACAAGTACTAGACGATACTCTTTTTGCCCTGAGTGCTTGGCGAGTGTTGCGATCTGAAGATGGATTGGTTTGGGAAAGCGTTGAGAGTGACTTCTTTGAGGCGGGATATCAGGTTACCGATGCAAGGGAGTTTGATGGTCGATTGTTTGTACTGAGCTATAAGGAGGGCGATGCGGAGTCATTACGATTGTCGCATAGTAGCGATGGTTCTCGTTGGAGTCATGTAACTGGGTTTTCTACGAGTGATCAGAGAACTCGTGAGTTCTCTTTGGCGAATGCTCGACTCGCGTTGGTGGATGGATTGTACGCGATTTCCTATAACGATATCTTTATTTTTGTCTCTCAGGATCTTGTGGCTTGGGAGCGGCCTCCTGGTTTTCGGAGTCGATTGGAAGATCATGAATACGCATTCGAGTTCGATGGGGAGATTGTGGTTTTCGGTCGTTCATATGATGAGCATCCTAGTCCGGATGTCCCTTTGAATAGTGGGTCTTATTATTCAATTGATAAGGATCTCAATATTGAGACGAAGGGTTATATTAATCCGATAGATGTACAGCAAGCGATCCACAGTGTTCGTATGGGGAACTTTGCACTGGTGTATGAATCTCGTTACGAATCGATGTCGTCTCCAAGCTTCAATGTAGGAGGGCGTGTTTTTGTTACTTCAAATTTGGGTACATTATATAGTTCGATCGACTTGGTGAATTGGGACTGTCATTTCAAAGGCATTGATGATGATCTTGTAGGAGTGGCATCCGGGGATGGGGTTGTCGTTGCTGTTTATGACACTGGGGATATTTTGAAGTCATATGATGGGATAGCATGGAAGCATATAGACTCCAATTTTGAGGGAAGTGAGTTTCAAATCCATTTTAGCGAAGGTCAGTTTACGGTTATGTCTGGAAGGGATGATTCTTATCATCCGATATGAGGGGCAGTTTTCGGACAAATATTATCAGGAAAGGATCGTCTACGATAGGTTGTATCGGTCTGATGATGGTGAAGATTGGACGGAATTCAGTGTCGTTGATGAATCATCGGGGAGTGAAGGGGGAGTTGAGTTTTTCGGATACGTTTCTGCTAATGGTATAAGCCTAGTGGGAGATCGTAACGGGGATATTTACAGAAGTGAGGATTTAGGGGATTGGGAGAAGTTCGATAATGTACTAGATGAATCTAGAGTGGTTGTTTACAATCACCCCTCGAGACTGTCACTGGAGTTTAAGTACGATGAAGGAGGCGTTGAATCCGATGGACGATTTCGTGCGATTTCGCATCTTCATGAGACGAACCCTGGGAATCGGGGGTGGCATCGATATTATGAGGTGTATTCATCAATTGATGGAATTGAGTGGCGTTATGAAAACTCAGAGGGACCAGATCTCGATGAAGATGAACGGATGGTCTATGCGTTCGGTCGACATATTCGAGTTGGAGAAAACTCAAGCGTCGAGCTTTCCGAAATTAGTGCAGATGCGGTGAGGTCTCGCTTGGTGAATCTCTCTGCCCGGGGGTATGCGAAAAATGGTGATGAAACATTGATCGCTGGATTTGTCGTTGAGGATAACGGAACTGGTGGTGTCGATGGTGAGGATGTTCTTTTGCGAGGAGTTGGGCAATCTTTGGTAGGAGTTGATTCGAGTGCTCTAGACGACTTGTTGGTTGTTGATCCGAGTTTGAAGCTCTTTGCGGGGCAGTCAGTTTTGAATGAAAACGATACCGCCGCTATCGATATGCTGTCGTCCGTTTTTGAAGATGTTGGTGCAATGCCTCTCGTTGAGGGCAGTATGGATGCAGCTCTTTTAGAGAATGTTGGCAGTGGGGAGTATACGTGCCATGTGACGGATAGTGCAGGAGGGATTGCTTTGGCGGAGGTGTATCGGTTGCCAAATGCTGGGGTCGAGCTTCTGAATCTTTCTGCACGAGCTTTTGTTTCGGAGGGACATCGTGCTCTGATTGGAGGGTTTGTTCTTGCTGGAGAAACTTCACGCACGATCCTCGTGAGAGGAGTCGGGAAAGGATTGGAGATTGGTGGAGAGCTCGAAGACCCGGTTCTGTATCTTTACAAAGGACAGGAGTTGATTTCGAGTAATGATGATTGGCCTTCTGCGCTTGGCCCGTGGTTTGAAAAGGCGGGAGCATTTGTGTTGGAGGAAGGCAGTTCTGATTCCTCTTTGGTGCTGCCGTTGATGCCGGGAGTCTATACTGTGGTGCTTGTGGCAAAAGAAGGGGACGAGGGGCTCGCGTTATTGGAAATCTACGATCTGGGGGATTGAGAGTTCTTATTGTTTCGTCGAGGAGAGAGCGTTTGTGAAAATTGATGATCGGTCTTAATGAACTTTGACTAGTCAAAGTCTTTATTGACACTAGTCAAAAAGGGTACAGTAGAAAGGTATGGTTAAGGTTTTTTGGCAGAGTTTTGTTTCTTTTATCGGGGTGATTTTTCTTGGTTTGTCGTTGGTTGCGGCTGAGCCGATCCGAGTTGTTACGACTACGAGCCACGTAGCGGATTTGGTTAAGAACGTTGGTGGCGAGTATGTTGAGGTGAAGGGCTTTATGGGGCCGGGGGTGGATCCGCATCTTTATAAGGCGTCTCCTCGCGACTTGATTGCACTGAAGCGTGCGGACCTTGTGTTTTATTCAGGGCTCCATCTGGAGGGGCGCTTGGCTCAGACTTTTGAGAAAATGACGGACCGCGGCGAAAAGGTGTATGCGGTGACGGATGCTGCCCCTCGGGAGAATCTATTGCAGCCGGAGGAGTTTGAAGGGCATTACGATCCTCACCTGTGGTTTGATCCGAGCTTGTGGGCGACCACGGTTGATGTGGTGGTTGAGGCTTTAAGCGAGTTTGATCCGAGTCACGCGGCTGAGTATGCGGAAAATGGGGCTGTGTATCGCGGTGAGGTGGAGGATTTGACTGCGTGGACTTTGAGTCGTATCGCGGAGATTCCTGAAGCTCGACGCTATTTAGTTACGAGCCATGACGCTTATAATTACTTCGGGCGTGCGTTTGGCATTCAGGTGATCGGTGTGCAGGGGATTTCTACGGCGACGGAAGCTGGTTTGGCTGACGTGTCGATGACGGTAGAGTTTATTAAGAAGAAGAAAATCCCTGCTATCTTTGTAGAGAGCAGTGTGTCTCCGGCTATGATACGGCGCATCTCTCAGGATTCCGGTGCGGTTGTTGGGGGCGAATTGTTCTCCGATGCTTTGGGGGATCGAGGAGATATGCACAACGGAGCTGATGTTGGAACGTATCTTGGAATGTTTAAGTATAACGTGGATACTATAGTTGATGCTTTGAAGTAGGGGGAGGTTTTGCCCACAGATTGCTCAGATGAACACAGATGTTGTTCTGGTTTGGACTTGAGGATTACTTGTTCTGGGATCTTCCCCATTTAGTGAGGCCCCAGTAGGTGACGCAGGTTCCGAAAGATAGCCCCAGCTGATTCCCTCTTTATTGAATCCCACCGATATAGCCATTAACAAAAATGGACTAAAGAGAAACGCTGCAGCTCGAAACGGGGTGAGTTTTATCAGGGGATTAATGGTTTTGTGATTCCAATGAGTGAAGGAGAAATAGAGGGAAGGTAACGTTTAGATCAGACGACGAGTGCTCGTTGTCTGAAGTGTCCGATCAATCGCTTTTTTCTTTAAAAGTATTGGTGGGTTTAAGTACCTAAAATGCTTTTCTTGAAATCAAAGTCCTAAATCCTCGGATACGAGATTCGTAACCAGTATAGACTCGCCTGTTTTTAACAGAATAACAGTGAAGTCGTAGTGGTTAAATGGGAATCTTGCCCAATTGTCGTCAATCTTCCAAGAAACGTACTTATCGATTCGATCAATTTCTTTGAATTCTATCTTTATTTTTTGATTTCGTTTGGAGTACTCGAAGTATTCTCGAGTGTAGTAGATCTCGATGGATACTCCGAAACTCTTGATAGCGTACCAGATATGAAGCACAAGCGGGGGAAGTGCGTACCCATACAGGCCGAACCAGACAAACAAGTGTAGATCGGCTCGATATTCCGTAAAGGAGATGAACACGACCAAGACTGCCCAAAAGGGAAAAATGAGCCAATATTTTGAAGCGATCTTCAAGTTGCTTTCCGAGGAGAATCGGAAATGTGCCTGTTGATCTGTTATCATCTGTTTTGATCAACAAGCAGATCGTTCGGCTTATTTTAGGATGATTGCTTTTTGGCGGACGAGTTCGAAGAAGCAGCGGGCGCAGGCTTCGACGTCGACGAGGGCGTCGTGGGCGTTGTCGATTCCTTGGTCGAAGAGCTTTTGGTGGAGCTCCTCGAGTTTGGGCCATTTATAGGAGCCGAATTTACCAGGGATTTGGCAGTAGTCGGTGGCTTCGTCCTTGGTGCAAATTTTTGTTGGCTTGTTTTTTGAGCGGAGACCGAGGCGGATGAATTCGGCACCGACGACGTTGTGGTCGTAGCTCATATTGTGGGCTACGAGGTATTTGGTGTCTTCTAGTTTGTCTCGAAATGTGGTGAGGCAGGTGGAGATGGGGATTCCTTCGGCTTCGGAGATGGCTTGGTCGAAGCCGTTGTCGATCCAGAACTTTTCTTTTGGGATGGTCCAGCCGTCGGGTTTTATGAGGTCGACTTGTTTTTGGACGAGTTTGAAGTCGGCATCGTAGAAGGCCCAGGCGAGTTGGATAACTCGGGGCCAGTTTTCTACGTCTGTCATGGGGGCCTTCCAGTTGTCTGGAAGGCCTGTGGTTTCTGAATCGAAAACGAGGTACACGGTTTTTTGGGGTTAGCCTGCGTTGGTGAGTCTTGAGTAGACTTCGAGGTAGCGGCTTTGGGCACTTTCGATAACTGCTTGGGGGAGTTCTGGACCGGGGGCGGTTTTGTCCCAGTCGTCGAGTGTTTCCAAGTAGTCGCGAATGATTTGTTTGTCGAAGCTGGCGGGGGAGGTGCCGACTATATACTCGGCAGCGTCCCAGTAGCGGGAAGAGTCGGGGGTGAGGACTTCGTCTATAAGATAGACGGTTCCGTTTTCGTCGGTTCCGAATTCGAATTTGGTGTCAGCGAGGATGATGCCTGCTTTGGCGGCGAGTTCGTTGCCGAAGTTGTAGAGTTCGAGGCTGATGGCTTTGACTTGGTCGAAGATGTCTTGGCCGACTATTTCGGCGGCTTCTTCAGCGGTTACTGGCATGTCATGGCCTTCGCTCGCTTTGGTGGTCGGAGTGAAGATGGGCTCGGGGAGCTTTGAGGCTTGGTTGAGTCCTTCGGGAAGTGTGATGCCGCAGACTTGGCGGTTTTCTTGGTAGGAGCTCCATCCGGATCCTGCGAGGTAGCCACGGACAACGCATTCGATTTCGAGCGGATTGAGCTTTTTGACCGCCATGCTGCGAAGGCAGTCGCTTTGACTGAGTTTGAGGCGTTGGGTTAGGATTTCGTTCTCGTTTTCGAGAATGTGGTTGGGGGCGATGTGTTTGGTTTTTTCGAACCAGAAGTGGCTGAGTTGGGTGAGAATCATGCCGCGTCCTGGGATACCGCCGGGGAGGACGACGTCGAATGCGGAGATGCGGTCGGTGGCGACGAGGAGGACGCTGTCGTCGAGGTCGTAGATTTCGCGCACCTTGCCAGTGGCTATTTTCTTGGCGGTGATCGCGTCGTCGATGGCGCGGACCGGTTCTTGAGGAAGTGCTGCTTTAAGTTGATCGCCTGAAATCATGTGGGCGAACTTTAGCAAGGGGTGGGCGGTTGGAAAGCTATAATTTGGGGAGAGTGGGAAATGTTATTTTTTCACCGCGAATGGATGCTAATAGATGCGAATATTGATTGGGTTGTTTTTTTTTGCCCACCGCCGCAGTCGCGGGATAAACGAAGGGCACTAAGGTTTTTAAATTGGGTGGAAGGAGGAGCCCTTCGACAAGCTCAGGGTTCTCGCTCTGCTCGAAAGGGTGGCCATCGGGGACGATGTGCCGCTACCTAAGTCTGATTTGGGGTTATTTGGCGTGGTCGAAGAGGGGGGGGAGGGAGTCTTCGTAGGGGGGGGCTGCTAGGTTGGTGCCGGTGATGAATTTCGTTTTGTGGAGGACGTGAGCGGCGGGCTTCTTTTCGTAGGCGTAGCGAATGATGGGGGAATACGGGGCTGGATCATTCAGGGTGGCGAGGCTTTCGATTTGGCCGGTGAGAGCGTTGAGGGCCCAGAGATCGCTGTTTTTCTCGGTGGATTTGCGTTTTTGAAGTTTGGCGTCGGCGTCGATATGGCCGGCGATTTCGAAGTCTCCTTCAAGGGCTATTTGATAGAGGGAGGCGAAGGCGCGGCATTCGTTGGCGAGGTTTAACTTTCTCGCGGCTTGAAAGTATTGGGTGAGTTCGAGTGAGGGGGCGGATTGCTCGATAGTGGAGAGCCAGTCGCGTTTGCTGAATTCGCCGCGTGCGATGCGGGTGAGTTCTTTGCTTTGTTGTTGCAGGGACGGGGAGAGGGGCATTCCCCATTTCCATGGGTTCATTTTCATGAACGAAAAGATTTGTTGGTGCCAGTACGCTCGGAAGGCTGGGGAGAGGCTTCGGTTTGCTGAGATTTGGTCGACGAGGTTGACGAGCGTAAAGCGGGGAGCACCTGCGAGGACTTTGAGAAGTTCTACACGAATGGTTTCTTGGTAGTATTGGGATTCTTTAGACAGGGAAGAAGGTTCGTAGAAGAATCCCCAGAACGATCCGTCGGGATGACTGAGGAAATTCATTTCACGGGCTTCGGTCTCGGGATCTCCTGATTCGTCGAATCCGCGGATCTTGAAGGTGTAGTTTACGCCAGTGCGCACACCTGTTTCGGTTTTGCTGACAGGGTCGAAGAGGAAGGCTGTGTATTCGTTGAGGGCGACGGGGGCTCCTTCGAAGTATTTGACTTTGGACTCGTAGATGGTCTCGAAGAAGCTGTCGTTGGCGAGGCGTTCGAGGTAGACGCGTTCAACGTCACTTACCTTGGGGTCGGTGCGCCGGTAGTCTTTGTTGTCGGCAAATTCGATCCAGGCGGAGGTGTCGCCTGGCATGAGGAGTTGTTGCTTGAGAGCGGTTGTTGTCGGTAGGTTTCTTAGGGCACGTTCTATGTTGTTTTTGTTGGCCTTGGGGAGGATGTCGAATCCGTGTATCCGCTTTAGCTCGCCTGCAAATTCTTCGAAGGTGGTGACGGTTGAAAGTTTGTCGGCGGTAGACGCTAGGGCGTTCCAGTTTTTCTCTAGAGTGGAGATCTCGGAGCGGATGCTTTCGATGTTCTTTTTCGACTCTTCAATTTCGTCAGCTAAACCGCTCGTTTGAGCGAGCTGGTCGGCGTTGAAGATTGCCTTGCCTGCTTTGGCGGCGTGGCTTCGGAAGTCGTTCTTGCTATCGGCGACTGCTGCATTTTGGAGGTGGGAGCGTGCTTGTTTGGTGGCGATTGCAATCTGCTTGTGGTATTCGGCCTCTCGTTGGCGTGCATCGACTTCGATTTCTTCCTGGATCGCTGCAATACGTTGGGTGCTGTCTTGTCCAAGGTCCTTAGCGAGGGTTTGGCGTGAGGCGGTACTGGCGGAGAAAAACTCTTTGAGGGCTTCTTGGTCCTTGCGGTCGTGTTCCTCGATGCGTTTGGCGAGTGCGGCGTAGTCAGCGTCGAGTTGTCGTTGGTTGCTTTGCCATGTTTTTAAGGCCTTTGCTTCGCGACTGAGGTCGGACGCGGGGTCGGCACTCGCGATTGTTTCACTGTGTTGGCTGAGAGCTTTTTCGGCACTTGTAATGAGGTTTGATTTTTGGGCGAAGAGGACGGCGTCATAGGCATTGCGTTCCGCTTCCACACGATCGGCATTGTCGGAGAAACTGTCGATGCCCCAGTATCCAATAAAGAGAAGTGCTAATCCTGCAGCGGCGATCCCAGCGAGACGTGGAAATCCTTTGCGACGAGCGATGGCGAGGGTGTCGTCGATTTCTTTTTGAAGGTCTGGGTGAATTCGATTACCGAGTTTGCGTGTTTGAGCTTCGGCCGATTTGAGGTGGTCGATTGCGTTGATTCGGGACGTTCTTGCACTGGTTCGACCGTGTGCCCCTGCTATTTTCCCGCCGGCGAGGACGTGTTTGGTCTGATCGATCGCGGCACGGAGTCTAATGATGGATTCGCTTCCGTAGCGTTTGTGGCCTATCGCGGTTCCTGCTTTTTCTAGATCCTCGCGGAGTTCGTTGGCAATCGAGCCGCGTGTTTCTGTGGTTGCTAGAAAGTAGTCGCAAGCGAGGAAGGCGGTTTCTGCCGTTTTCCAGTCGTCGTCGCCTTGGTCGATTGTTTTGGCGGCTTCGATCGCTTGATTGGCGAGGGTGGTCGCTTTTTGAGTGAGGCGTTCTGTGTCGGCTCCGAGAATGTTTTGTATGGTGTCCTCGCTGCTTTCGATTTCTAGACCGATGGCTTGGTAGCGTGCGAGAACGTCTGCAGTCTTTTCGGCGGGGATGAGTTCTTCGATTGAAGCCTTGAGCTCGGTGACTGCTTGAGCTTTCAGTTGTTCTGAGAGGCGTTGGTGCTCCTCGATTGTATTGGCGTCGTCCTTATACTTACGTGCGAGGAGTTCTATAATGGGATAGGCATCGAGGGGGTGTTTGGCTCGGATTCGGTTGCGATATTCGGTATAGAGAAATTCTTTGAGGTCGTCGACTTCGTCGAGTTTGCTCTGTAGAGTGGCAGCTTCCTGCTTAAAAAGAGGGTCAGTGGTTTTCCAAGAATAATTTTGGCAGCGTCGTTTCCAATCATCGGTTTGGTCGATGTCGAGGGTGGCAACGGTATCCAGAAGCTCGGGCTCTTGGTTGGCTATGAGGTGGCAGCCTATTTCGTCATTGTTGGCGAGTGCGGCATGGCATTGGGTAATCCGTTGGTTGGCGTCGTCGATGGCGGTGGCGTATTGCCATGCGAGCTTTGCTGTGTCGAGGCCGCCGGATTCGCCTTTGAGGGCTCCTATAATGCGGCTGGTTAGTCTGGATGCTTCTGGTTGCATGCGGTGCGAGGTCGTTAGTGTGATTCGGGACGCTGAGTGTGTTCTGTAGAAATGACAATCCATTCTTCAGATAAGCTGGCAGCGTCGGATAGTTGGATGGCTTGGTCGAAAAGGGGTGCTAGCGTTTGCAGGGTACGATAACGGGTTAGGTCATTTTCTGAAAATTGGGATTGGAGGGCGATGAGTTGTTTTTTGTTTTCTTCGAGTTGTTCGATAGCGTAAGCGACTAGCGTCTCCTCCATGAGATCTGAGCGAATGAAGGCCTTGTGCCAAGTGGATACGATGCGATTCCAGGTCTCGGTGAATTGTGCTTCGCTTGTTTGTGCGTTTAGCATGACCTCGTAGACGACGTCGTAGGAGGCATTGGGAGAGTCGAGTTGTTTTAAGGCAGCACTGAAGCTCGGATTGGGAATAAAGTAGCTGTAGCGGGGGAGGACGAAGTTCTGAAAAAGTGAAATCGCGTAGTCTTGGTATTTGGGAAATTCTGGATTTGTGATTTTTTCATGGGGTCCGAAGGCAAGAAAGCCTTGGCTGTCTGGGTAATCGAAGCTCGATTGGAGGTGTAGATACGCTTGTAGTTTCGTATTGGTGTTTGTTTGCTTGAGGAGGTCTTCAAAGTCCTGTGTGGCTATGCGAGCTTCGGTTTGAGTGGGAGTGAGCTGATCGTGGACACTGCGCCGGGTTTCGCGGAGCCTAATTGACATATCGCCGCTTCGAAAGTGATTGGCTGGGGCGCCTTGGTAGAGGTTGTTAAGGTTTGGCTGAATCGCTATTATTTTTTGTAGCGCCTCGTGGAGTGATTTAGGCAGAAGGTGGTGACTACGTTCTGATAAATAGTGAGCGAGGTTTGGAGTTAGGGTGATATCTTCGAATTGTCCGCCGAGTGCAAAATCGGGCACCGTGGTGGTCGTATTTGGTTTTGCGAATTTTTCGAGGAATTCCAGCGAGCTTAGAGGCGTTTTGATTCCGTGGGTGTACAGTTGATTTGCGATGTCTGTTGCGTGCTCTTTATCACTTGTGAGGAGCTGCTTTTCGAGCAGCCTTTGCCATTCGGATTCTAGGGCTTGAAGGGACTGTGATCCCTCGTGGACTGCGGTTGTCTCTGGTTCGGTGATTGAGGTGCTGTTGCCAAATGGGAGTTGTGGTGTTTCGAGGTCGGACTCTTTTATGCTTTTGATAAAGTAGGCCGTGATCGCAACGCATGTGATGGCGATGAGAAGGATTGTGGTATTGATCGTTTTGTTGAAGCGATTAGAGGTCCATTTTGCTTTGGGTCGCTTAAATTTGGAGCGATCGATTTCTTTTGGGATTTCTACCCGTGGTGCTTTAAAGCGTTTTTTGAGGGCAGAGGGCTCCTTTTCTGGGTCTGTAGGGGAAGGAGTGCTCGACTCGGGTTCTGCAACAATTTCTTCCTTTTTTTCAGAAGGGCGTTGGATGCGCCATGGCTTCCCGACGAGATCTAGTTCGTAAGGGAGCTCGCGATCTGACCAGGAGCAAGACCATGCAAAGTCGGTGGGATTATCTGAGGAGAGGAGAAATGATGTGAAAGGGAAATCCCATCGGAGGTGGTTTGGGAGGCGTTGGAGCTGTTGTCGAAACCAAGAGACTGCGGCGATTTCTTCCCCCGGGGCGAGGATAAGTGAGCGTGAGATGAGTGCGTTGTGAGGCTCCAGTGATGGAAATTCTTCTGGTTTATGGGTTGTTGCAAAGTGTGTATCTAGTTTTTGAATTTCAAATTTGTCGGAGTCACCTAGGATGCGAGGAGGGGAATCCCAACTGTCTTTCCAGCCTGTCCAGCAAAGGAGGATTGTCGCGGGGTCGGGGAGTCGTGCTATTTCTGACTTTGAGAAAACGAGGTGATGGGAGATATGGTTGTTTCGTTTTGAGTAGTCGACTCCGGCGTCTTGTATCCGAGAAATAATGTTATAGGCTCCGGATCGTGTTTCGATGTGGCTGAATCTGAGGATTATGGGACTGATTGCTCCTTGGGCCGTTTCGTAGTGACTGAGGCGTTCGAGTTCGAGAATGAGGTCTGGGGGCGTGTCTCTGTCTCGAGCGACGCAGCAGAATCCGGACTTGCCTGGTTCGAGTCCGCGTTTCGCACTGGTGTGGATATATTGGTAGGCCATCGTCTTTTATTGAACAGACTCGGTTGGGACTGTTGTCGGTGATGGCTCGATTATTTCCTGTGCTATGAGTTTGAGGGCCCATAGGGTGGGTGCGGTGGCGAGTATGGGAGAAAGACTTTTTGGGTTTGGGGCGAGCTTTCCGTTGTGTTGGCCTTCCTTTATTTCTTTAGGCGAGTGTCCGAGAGGAGAGATCGGGAAGTACATGACTCGGCTCGAAATGGATTCAGCGTTAGCAACGATGGTCGGGCAGAGTTTTAGGAGGAGGTCGCGGGTGTGCCGGGAGTTGCGTTTAATTGTATCAGTGTGGGTCTCACCTTCGGAGGTTGTTGTGATGGCATCTTCGGGCAGGAGCTTACGCCAGAGATCGTATTTTCCAACCATGATGGCGAGTGGTGTATCGATCTTTTCGTGACTGTCTAGGGCTTTTAGCTTTTTGATGCGGAGCCCCATTTCGGCCAGGATTACGTCTTGTTCGTCTGTCGCCTGCGACTTTAGTTGGGCGTCTCGTTTGGTGTTGAGGGTTTTGCGGAATGAGCGGTTGGTGGCAGGATCGAAAAGAAAGAAGAGCGCGGAGGAGGCGGCGACGTGCATGGCTCCGGGAGAGTCATCGATGCTGATGGTGGGTTTGAAGTGTTCACCGGCGTTGTCGTAAAAGACGAGGGAGGCACGCGATTCAGATTGATCGATGTTTTGTAGATTGTAGACGAAGGGACGAGGAAGGGGGACGAGCTGGCCGTTTCTCATGAGTCGTTCGTACATGAGACCTTCGAAGTCGGTCTTGGATATGAAGGCATCTTCGCGGGTTGTCGCGGAGAAGAGCCGGTTTTTCATCTCGTTGAGGTGGACATTTCCGGTCGGGTCCGCGTCTTGGAGATTTGTATTGAAGACCCTAATAAGCGTCTCTGGCAGTTGTTTTAGGAGGACTGCGAGGTAATAGGATTTTCCGCTGCTAGGTGCTCCGACAAGGGAAAGGATGAGTTGGGTCTGGGCGAGGAAAGAGGGGGGGAGTCTTCCACGGCAATGTGGGCATGCGAGGTCGAGACTGACGACGCCGCGTGGGTCGATGGCCTGGCCGCGTTCGTTAAAGCGTTCGGCGTGGAAGCGGAGTTTGGCGTGGGGGCCGAGTACTGGGTCTCCGGTGAGCTCGTTGTGGGCGGCGATGTTCATCACTTCGCCTACCGAGAAGCTCTTCCAACAGGTGGGGCAGGCGTGCCCTTGGGGTGTTAGGAGGGAGGCGGCGTCGGTCCCGTGGTCGAATTGTGGTCGCGAAGGCTTATCGATTTGCTCAGGAAGCAGTTCGTAGAGGTCTGCTAGATTAAAGGAGGCATCGCAGTTTTCTGGCTTGGCGATGAAGTTGTTTAGCGGGGTGAAGGAGCGGGAGAGGATTGCTCTGTTGAGACTGCTGGGAACGATCGGAGTGACTTCTTCGGGGGCGTCGCGCCTGGATATACTCCAAATGGCGTCTTCGAAGGACTCGCTAAAAGAGGGTTCTTTGCGTGAGATGCAGAGAATGAGGAGGTGCCCTCGGAGGGTTAGGCTGTATTCTCGCTCGTTTTCTAAGAGAGTGGGTTGGTCGATTGCTAGTCCGTTTAGGAGAGGGAGGCTGTTCGGTTCTAGGGGGGTGATGATTATTTCTCGCCCTTCGGTGTGGATGCGGCAAAGGTTGGTGACGGTCCCAGAGGCGGTTTTACCGCTGAGGCTGGCCGGCAAAGTGTTGATCGAAGTAATCTTGCGACTAAGGCAGTCGGCAATTCGAACGGTGGGAGGTCTGCTGAAGAAATCGAAGATTCCCATGGGGGGAGCGTAGTAAGAAGAGAGGAAGTTCGGTAGAAAGTGCTTAGAGAATGTAAAATCCTGTAAATGGCAAGACTGGGGACGGAGATTTGAAGGCTGAAGAGTGAAGATTGCAGAGTGAAATTGGGAACGGGGAGTTTGAACTGGGTAGAAACGCTTCGATTTTGAGTTGAAAGATTGGACTTGGATGTTGAGTGGAGAGGAGGCTGATAGCTTAGTTCTAGGGGATAAATGGTGTGTTTGAAGGGAGTTTTAATTTTTTTGAAAAAAAACTTGCATGCGATCAAAGGTTATTTAGCTTCCCGACCTTCTTAACTGACGCCGCGTTCGTCTAGCCTGGCCTAGGACACATGGTTTTCATCCATGCGACAGGGGTTCGAATCCCCTACGCGGTACCAGTTTAGTTAAAAAGCCACTACATTTCAGTAGTGGCTTTTTAGTATCTGGAAATCTGGAAGGATTGCTTTGGTACTTATTTACTCCTTGGTGCTGTGGTTTTTAAAAGATCTTGCGTGGGGAGTGTGTCTCTTATTTTCTGCCCTTCTTTCACTGAGTCCCGTTCGTCTAGTCAGGTTAGGACACATGGATTTCATCCATGCAACAGAGGTTCGAATCCTTTACGGGACGCCAGTGGGAAGTGTGAATGGTGTACCGAGGTCGTAGACCGACACTTGAGGAGTGCAGCGACGAAACATTTGGAATGGTGAAATATTTGTGAGGGCGTTGTTTGTTGAAGGTCTCCTTTCAGATGTCCAATGGTGCCTGATGCTCTGCTAGAATGCCTTTGGCGTAGGATGGGATCTCGTTTCGGATAGTCCGTCGCCGGTCCTCCACTAACCATTGAAGTCGCCTGTCCAGATCTCGTTGTATTGCTTGGCTACGCTGTGCCTAGATTGGGCGTTCTTGCGTCGTCTTCGTTTCTTGGTCAATCCGGAATTCTCGAAGACTCGCTAGGGACCCTTTTAAATGTGCTGAGGTATAGGGTCCTGAACTTCTTTGATCCTCAATGGGGATGTTGCTTATGGATCCGGTTGATTTGGTAGAGCTGTTGTTGCGATAGCTGATTCAGGCTTTTTTGCGGATGATTGGATTGGGCCCTTTAATCATTGTTCGATCAATCGCTCCTTCGCTAGTTGGGGAATTGGAGCTAACCGATTACCTGTTCGAATAAACCAGTTTTTGAAAAGTGCGGATAGTCAAAGATAGAAACGGGTCCGAAGCTATTGATATTCAGAATTCAAGTATGTTGTGGGCGAATAAATGGGAAAAGCGTTAGACATTACTGGATTTACTGATATACATTAGGACAGCTTCTTCGCTGAAAGGCGATTTTCAGGACTTTCGTCCGAATTATTGTTGAGCAGACTTCCGGCTCTTTCTCTCGTACCCTACCCCCCAAAAAAAATCCCACTCCAGCAAGAGTGGATTTTAAAGAAGATTACAGGTTTTGCCTGTCTCCTTCGCAATCAGGTTTCCAATTATCGATGCTGTCTCGAAAGAGCTTTCATATGTCGCCAGCTACGTCTTTGGCGAAGGTCATCAAGAGTGTGCTGCCGCTTTTAGCGATTGGTTTGTTCGCGGTTATCGCGTTCGGTCAACTTTTGGAGACACGCTTTACGGTTGATGAATTCGGGGTGGTGAGTATTCGATATTTCGGCAGCGATGACGCCTACTAAACGGTGTATCGGGGTGACACGCTCGAGGGCGTCTTTACTATAAAGGACATTGTTCTAGGGGAGGCGAAGCTGATTGATTATAGTGAGCCAGCGGGTTCGTTTCAGCAGGTTTTTTACCGAATTGACGAAGTACCGCTGAGCAGCCCGCTCGATTTGGATGGGGACGGGATGGACGATGCGTTTGAGCTGTCCTATCCGGCAATTCTTGATCCGCTTGATCCGAACGATGCTGACTTAGATTTTGATGGTGACACTATTACAAACTTTGAGGAGTACGTAAGGGGCACGGATATTTCGGCGATTAGCAACATCGCTCCGACGGTTAGCTTGTTGCAACCCACGTCGGGATCTGGCTTCATGGCTCCGGGCGAAGTCGAGATACTCGCCATTGCTAGAGATACCGATGGTCAAATCGCGATGGTCGAATTCTTCGAGGGTAACAACAAGATCGGTGAATTGAACTCGTCTCCCTTTTCTTTCACGTGGCAGGGGGTTTCTGTCGGGGAGTATGTGCTCACAGCCAAAGCGACTGACAATGCGGGTTCAAGTAGATCGACGTTTGGGACGGTGGTATCCGTAATCGCTTCCGAGAGTACTCCACTTACGCGAATTGTTAGCACGGCACCTGCAAATAGGCAAGAGGGCGTCGCGGTTACGAGAGAGACCGTCTTACGGTTTTCAAACCCTCTAAATAAGAGTACCGTGATCACTTCGGAAGCGCTTTCTGTGAGAACAGGTGGAATCGATATTGCGGCTCGATATGTGATTTCAAAGGACCTGAAGTCTTTAACCGTATTTTATGACGAGAGACTTCCGGCAAGCTCAAAGATTGAATTAGTATTCGACGGACTTCAAGTGAACGATCTGCTGGGTCGTAGAGTAGACGCGAATGGGGATAATCTTGAAGGTGGATTACATGAACTTTCGTTTAATACGCTCAGTGTAACGTCTCTGGCGGATACGTCGGTATGCGGGCGTGTATTCGCGTCCCAATTGATGAAGGGTAATGCGGGTGGTTCGGTTAATGTTCCATTGGGGGGCGTAAAAATTACCGTTGATGGTAGGGAGGATGAATTATTTGCATTCACCGACGAATTTGGGGATTTCCGTTTAGAGAATGCTCCTCCAGGCCGTTTCTTTGTTCACATCGATGGTCGGCAAGTCGTTCGATTAGAAGATGGTATTCGTTTTCCGGATATGGGTTACTACCCGTTTGTTGGGAAGACTTGGATTTCGGTGCCAAGGGAAGAAGTAAACATTGGGGAAGTGTATCTACCTCTTGTGAATGCAGCCACGCTTCAAGATGTTAGTGGTTCAGAAGCGACTATGATCGAATTCCCTCTGGCTGTCCTTAAGAACAACCCGAATTTTAAGGATGTAAGAATGGAAATACCTGCGGATTCTCTATTTTCGGATAATGGAACGAGGGGAGGTCGCGTAGGGATCGCACCTGTAGCACCTGACAGATTGCCCGGAACCCTTCCAGAGGGGTTAGACTTTTCGTTAGTAATCACAGTGCAGACTGATGGAGCCACAAATTTCGATATTCCTGCTCCGATTTGTTTTCCGAACCTACCAAATCCAGAAACAGGCGTATTGCTGGCCCCTGGGGAAAAGTCCGCTCTTGTAAGTTTCAATCATGATGCAGGTCGATGGGAGGTGGTTGGCCCCATGACAGTGAGTGCTGATGGAACGCTCGTCTGCACTGACCCGGGAGTAGGTGTTCTAGCACCGGGTTGGCATGGCACCAATCCTGGAAGCACCGCTGACGACGGTGATACGGAGGATGGTGAGGAGGAAGATAAAGAAAAGCCCGAAGCGGAGGAAGAACAGGAATGTAATAAGGACGATAGTCCGGGTGAATGTGCATGCAAGGGGATCACTAGTAATACGGTTTTCTTGCATAGTGGTGAGGAAATGTTCGAGCGTACTGACATCTATATTCCAGGGCGTGGAGAACTGAATTTCGAAATGCGGCGCACTTATCGAAGTCGCCTAAATTACAATGGACCTTTGGGATTCGGTTGGACCTTCAATTATGACGAAGGGATCTTTTTTGAGGATAATGGAGATATCACTCGTTCAAATAGCAACGCCCACTTGGATCGTTGGGTGTTGCAAGGCGATGGATCATACAAGGCTCCTAGCGGCCACTATCGAAATTTAACTCGATTAGAGGACGGTATGTATTTGTTGCGCGATTCGAACGGATTCAAACGGACTTACCGCGAGGATGGACGGTTGTTCAGCTATCAAGATCGATTCAATAATATTATGCTGTTCGACTATGATCCGAAGGGAAATCTAAGTACGGTCATTGATGTCTTCGGTCGGGAAATCGAATTCGTCTTCGAAGCCTCTCCTGATGGATTGAAGCGTCTCACTCGAATTATTGATTTTGCCGGGCGTGAGATCGTATATAGTTACGACGTCAATGGTGATTTGATTTCGGTTCGCAGTCCGGTCGTATCTGGAACGTCGACAGGCAATGATTTCCCTCTCGGTAGAACTGAGGAGTATACGTATTCCTCTGGATTCGCCGAGAGTTCTCTAAATCACAATCTCCTTAGTTGCACATTGCCCGAGGAGGTTGCGACTGGTGGCCCTCCGGCAATGCAGTGGGCTTATGGAAATGATAGAGACGACGACCTTACCTTCGATAAGGTGATTAGCGAAACAATCGGGGGAACGAATGCTTCAGGTGTGGCAGCCGGCGGAACGCGAACGATATCCTACGAGAAACTCAACGAGGCAGAACCTTTGGGGCAGTTTGAATTGGCCCGCGGCAAGGCTACCGTAGCGGAGCGCAATGGAAATATCAGAGAGTATTTCGTAAATGAACTTAATCATCACATCTTGACGAGGAGGTTCACACGCGGATTTCGTGAAGGGGAAGCAGAGTTTTATGAAACTCGGTCGTTCTTCAACGAGGAAGGATTGTTGCTCAGACGTATTTATCCAGAGGGAAACGAAGTCGCATTCGCCTATGACACCGAAGGTCCACGTCATATGCAGCACAACCGAATTGAGCGCCGTTTGATCGCCGACGTAGAGCGCGGTGGTGGGGAGGATTTGGTGACGAGCTACACCTACGAACCTCTTTTTAGTCAATTGGCTTCCATGACTGATGCTCGAGGAAATTCAGCTTCTTTCGCCCCACCGTTGGGTACTGCTTCCGAAGAGCGGTACACCACTCGTTATTTCTATGATTACCAAGAATCTAATGACCCCATTGAAATTGCTACATTGTTTGATATTGATTTGGGAGGTGTGCCAAGGGGGCTAGGCGATCTAAACAATGATGAGCGGACGGATCAAGTATTTGGAAATTCGGTGAGGATTGAAGGTGCGCCAGTCCTTTTGCACAGCGACTCCAATCAAGCCGCGTTGCTGGGCTCGACCGAGCAAGCGATCATTGCAGAATATCAATGGAATGATCATGGTCAGATGCTCGCCGAGATTGATGAAGAGGGAAATGTGACGGAGTACGTTTACTTTCCCGAAAACGATCCAGACGGCGATAATGAAAAAACGTTTTCCCCCTATCTTGCATTGAGCAATAGCCCTAAAGGCTATCTGTCTGAAATCGTAAGAGATTCAGTTGATAGTCCTCGGCGTTTGTCTCCGATTGAACCGGTTGTTTTGAGATCCAAATTTTGGTATGATCCAGTTGGAAATGTTATTGGAGCTCTGGATCCTAGAGGCGTTTTTAGTGAAATCGAATTTAACGAATTGAATGAAATCGTATCCACCATGCGTGGTACGGACATTAGTGAGGCGGCAACTAAATCGGAGCTCATTACTGGTGAAAGTGCCTTGGCTTACCGTTTAAGGAGACACTATGACCATAACGGCAGAATAGTGCTAACCGAGATCGAGAACAGTGATGGAAACACAGTTGGGGTAGGTGGTTTTGTCGAGGAATCAACTACTTACGACATATTGAATAATGTAGTGATGTCAGAAACCGAAGTAGATGCCTCTTCGTCGGTCGTGTCAGAATTTCGCTATGATGAAAACGAGAATCTAACGCTAATTCGTAGTCCTGAAGGGAATGAAGTGGGAGTCGTTTACGATGAACGCGACTTAGTTCTCACTGTTACGCGAGGCCAAGGTGATTCGGATGCGAGTACGACCAGATATGACTACGATGGGAATGAAAACAAATTGCGTGTCATTGATGCTGAAGACAATGATGGGGACGGCGATCCTGAAGAGGTGCTATATGTTTACGACGGCTTCAATCGAGTCCTGCAGGTCGTCGATGCCTTGGGGAATTTTGCTGGCAACTCTTTTGATGTCGCAGGAAACGTGTTGCAAACTCAGGTCTTCGGACACCCTGCGAGTGATACGGACTCGAAAACGGTATTGCTCCAAGATGTCAGATACTTCTATGATGAGCTCAATCGGCGCTACCAAACAGATGAGAGCTTGTTTGTAGCCGATGGGTTTAGTCCCGTCAGGGCTCCAGATCTTCTTGATGATAACGCCGATGGTTTTGTCACCAATGTTTATGAATACGACGCGTTGAGTCGCCTGACATACACTGTGGAAGATGATGGAGAGGTGGCTGAAATGCTCTATGACGGATTGAGTCGTCAAATTGCGGAGGTTGATGCTTTGGGTAATATGTTGCTGATGGATTACGATTCAAATAGCAATCCAGTCCGAGTGACCAGTGTGGAGGTTTCGGAGAACGACTTGGTTTCTCAAGAGGTGTTTGAAACGCGATATGTCTATGATCAGTTCAACCGTTTGGTGCGGGCTACGGACAATGCAGGCCAAACGTCGAGATTTACATACGACAGTCGAGATAATCTAGTCTCAATTTCCGATCCGGTTGGGCCGTTGACTGACGATCCATTGGGACTTTTTTCTGGTAAAATAAATGGGCTAGGAAATACGAGTCGCTATTTTTACGATGGTTTGAATCGCAGAATTTCAGAGATTAGTGATCTGCGTATTGGTGGAATTGGTAGCGGTGGAATAGATACAAGTAACTCTCATAATAAT
Organism: uncultured Puniceicoccaceae bacterium; assembly: GCA_963933925.1. Taxonomy (GTDB): domain Bacteria; phylum Verrucomicrobiota; class Verrucomicrobiia; order Opitutales; family Opitutaceae; genus JAKYXN01. The sequence continues at coordinate 3,857 of CAWVWU010000008.1, read as the reverse complement.
GACGGTGTTGTTACTCTCAGTTACAAGTGGGATGGGAATAGTAGGCTTATTTCCATTGAAGATGATAATGAAAATACAACGACCTATGAATACGATGCTCTAAATCGAAAAGTGAGGCAGGTTAACGCCGATACCGATGAAATCACTGATCTCGTCTATGATCGAGATGATAATCTGATTGAAGTGGTCGATCCGAACGGAACAACGAGCGTTAGGAAATACGATGCGTTGAATCGGCTGGTTTCGGTGGATGTTGTTCGTGCCAATGGTGTAGGTGGAACGACATTGGAAACATTTGAATATGACGGATTGAATAGACGTACCTTGCAAAGTGACAATAATGGAGACTCGGGTAGCATTCAAACCACTGAGTACTTGTATGACAGTTTAGGCAGGATCCTAGAAGAGCGTCAGAACGGACAGGTCTTGAGTAGCGTCTTTACGGGTGCAGGGAATCAGATCGAAAGTGTTTTCCCTGGTGGACGCGTGATCTCTAAATCGTTTGATCTCCTGGATCGAGTGCGAGTGATTAATGATACAACAGCTGGAGGCTCTACCTTAATTGCTGAATTGGATTGGATCGGACCGGGTAGTCGTTTGTTGCGTAGCCTTAACGGAAATGGGGCTCAATTGACCTATCTCAACACTACTGACGATGTCGTCGTCGGATATGACGCCGTAAATCGGATACAGAAATTTAGAGTTTTGGATTCTGAAAATGTTGATATATTGGATCGTGAATACGGTTACAATCGTGCGAATATGCGCTTGTTTGAGCAGCGTAATGATGACGATGCTCTTGTTGATAATTATGTTTACGATTCCCTTTACCGATTAGTGAAAACTAATTTGGACCAAGGAACAACGGGTGCAAGGCGAGAAATAGAATCTTTCGATTATGTTTACGATGGAGTTGGGAATCGAAGAAATGTCATTCAGGAACTCATATCCTCCGGGTCGCTCAATATCGGGTATGAGGTGAATGAAGTGAACGAGTATATCAAAGTGGGAGAAGAGGATAGAGCCCATTCTTCCAATGGAAACCTTATCGATGACGGCACTAATCGATACACTTACGATTATAAGAATCGTCTGATCGAAGTTGCGGATAAGGTAAGTGGCTCTTCCATAGCGTCCTATCTTTACCATACGGACAATCGACGATCTGCAAAATTTGCAGCAGGTATTGAAACGCACTTTTTCTATGATGGATGGCAAGTCTGCGAAGAACAGAACAGCGATGGTGTCACACTTGTCACATATGTATACGCGCCTAACTATCTAGACGCTCCGATGCAAATCGAACGGACAGCCGCCAATCCATTGGGAACTGGCGAGGTTTATTTGCATCAAAATGCTCGCTACGACGTCGTTGCGGTTACGGACGAATCCGGAGCAGTCGCCGAGACAAGGTACTTTGATGATTTTGGACGTGCCTATGGTGAAGACAAATTGCCGACCGTGAGCTCTTCAGTAGGCAATCCTTATGGCTATCAAGGTCGAAGGCTCGATGAGGAAACGGGCTTCTACTATTATCGAAATCGTTATTACGACCCTGTTAGTGGACGTTTCCTTCAGCGTGATCCAGTTTGGGATTCAGGCAATGTTGGGAACCAGTATACTTATGTGGGTAATAGTCCTATCAATGGATTGGATCCTCTCGGACTCGATGGGAGTTCACTAGAAAACGACGATTCGATTTTGGGCCCTCAAGGTATTTTTGGCGCGGGTCTAAATAGGCGAAGGTTGAAACAGGCTATTGATGGCAATCCTACAGCGGAAGAATACGAAGCTGAAAAAGAATGGGAAAGAAAGGGCCAACTGGCGAATGAAGCGGCAGCCAAAGCGGTTGGGATGGGAGCTACGGCGATTCAACCCAGCAAAACAGGTGCGATAGAGGCCGTGTTTGGTTATGTGGTTGATGGAGTCGTTGGCTTTTTTACCGATACATCAGGACCGGATGCGGGGGACAGCAGTGGTGGCGGTGGTAGTGACGATTCATCCGAATCAGGCACTAATGTTCGTAGCGCGGCGGATCGTGCTGCTGAGGAACAAATGCGCAAAGAAAGAAGAGAGCAATGGCGACGCGAGTGCGAAGAAGAGGCTAGAAAACGCAAGCGTCTGGAAGAGAATCAAAAGGAAGAGCAAGAAAAATGGCGCCGCATTCAAGAGCAACGTAGACAAGCTGCCGAGGAGCGTCGTAAACGCGAAGAAGCTAAGAAACGCAGGGAAGCTGATAAGGCCAAAAGAGACTTAGCGGAGAGAAGAAGGAAGTATGAAGAGAAGCTTCGTCGAGCGGGACTGGACTCGAAAGAATTTGAACGGGACCGTCGCAATGACCGGGATCGTAGAAGCAGAGATTCAAAGCCGAGGCGCGTCTACAGGAATGGTCGTTGGGAAAGTATATAAATATGAGCCCGATATTTGAACACAGTCAGATTTACGCTTTTAAGCAGATGAACACTTTGCTTGCTCGGTTAGTGTTGTTTTTGTTAGCACTATGCTTTTGGAGCCCGATTGACGTGGCAAAAGGGCAACAATCTGTCACGGGCTTGATCTACTATGCAGTTGAAGATCAAGATAACGATACGGTTGTCGCACGCGGAGTCGCGGGAAGTCAAGGGGTGGCATTTGACAACCTAATCCTCGCCCCAAGCACAAATTACCGAATTTGGCTGTTGGAAGCTGCCACTTTTCGTACCGCAAATGTGGAGGTTCAAATGCCAAACCCTGGATTGCGATTAAGCCTTCCGACTTTCTTTTTCACACTATCGGGATCCTTTGATACCGACGGTGATGGCTTGCATGATTTAGGGGAATTTATCGTAGGTACTCTAGGCTTGGTTCGAGATTCGGATGAAGACGGAATATTGGATAGCTCCGAAGTTCGTGAAGGTACTGATCCGTTGGAGGGCAATCCAGCTAGGACTGGTATATTAGGCTCAGCCGACACGCCAGGCAACGCTCAAGATATCGATGCGTTTAATGATGTAGTAGTCGTGGCAGACTCTGCATCAGGTATCGAAATATTTAATATATTCAATGGAATGGATCCATTGATTATCGCCCAGTTGAATACGCCGGGAACTGCTCGTGCGGTATCGATAGGAGGAAATTTAGTTGGTGTTGCAGACGGGGATGGAGGGTTTGCCGTGGTTGATTTAACGGATCCTCAAACAGCACGCATTCTTCATCAGATGCCATTAGGCAGCAATGCGATTAGTGTAGATGCGGATGGGCAAATCGCCTTTGTAGGCCTTGCAAATGGAGACATTGTGGCAATTGATATGGTGAGTGGTTTTGAAATCGATCGACTTGATCTTGGATCAAGCCAAATCGATGATATCCAGATATTCGGTGAGAGTTTATTTGCCGTTACTCAAGGTACTCTCTACTCCTTAAGTTTTGAGTTTAGCGAACTAGTGCTCCTTGATTCTGTCACGAGCCCTGGAGGCCGCAACTCGAGTAATGGGCGCATGCGCCTATTCGTTGCGGACGATATTGCGTACCATGTTAATCGAAATGGATACAATACCTTGGACGTCTCTGATCCCTCAAATCTCAGCCTTGTCCATAGTGGGAGTACAGGCGGGTTTGGATGGAAGCACATTGTGACAAATGGGAATGGATTGGGCTTTGCTGCGACCTCACCTAATCAAGGATTCGATGGCCCGCATCATGTTTCGCTTTACGATGTTACTGATCCAAACCTTAACAACGAATTCATCACTACATTTGTAACTCCTGGAGTGGCTCGTGCGGTTACAATATACAATGGTATCGGATATGTGGCGGACCACACGGCCGGAATGCAAGTCGTTAATTACCTCGCTTATGATGGACTCGGGGAGCCGCCG
>CAWVWU010000007.1:0-44105 GCA_963933925.1 uncultured Puniceicoccaceae bacterium | reverse complement strand
ACAGAAAACGAAATACTGAGCGAAAACTCGGAAACACCCAACACGCCGGAACCCTACGAACCGAAATGGCCGAACGCTCCCTCCCATGGCCAATCGAATTGCCAAGCTCCCTCGATTCAGATCCACTTTCAGAAAAACGCCTAACGCCAGTTACCCCAACCAAACAACCCAGCTCCATCGACCAACTCACCAAACTCCTCGGACATCCTTAATCCTCATGAAACTCCGTACTCTCACCCCAACCAAACTCATATTCCTCTCCCTGCTCGGCTCCGCCCTCTCGTCGCTCCACGCACAAGAAACTGCCGAATCAAGCAACAGCCTCTTCACCATGATCAGCCAAGGCGGATGGGCCATGATCCCCCTCGCAATCTGCTCACTCACACTCATCAGCCTCATCATTCACTGCTTCAAAGAAACCCGAAACAGCAACTTCGGAAGCGAAGCCCTCGCCAGCCGCATCGTCGACCTCTGCACCGCCAAAAAACTCGACGAAGCCACCATGGCCGCCAAGCAAGATCCCAGCCTCCTCGGCCGTGCCCTCGCCAACGGACTCGCAAAATACAAACCCAATTCCACCAACACCGACACCCTCAACACCCGCGTCGCCGAAACCTTCGAACTCGAGGACAACGCAGTCGGTCAATGGATACACTACCTCAACGTCGTCGCCGCCACCGCCCCTATGATAGGACTCCTCGGCACCGTCAGCGGAATGATCGGAGCCTTTCAGACGATGTCCTCCGGCGGCATGGGCCGCCCCGAACTCCTCGCAGGAGACATCGGCGAAGCCCTCATCACCACCGCCACAGGCCTCTGCATCGGCATCCCAGCCATGATCGCCTACTCCTTCTTCAACAACCGCCTCAACAACGCCCTCGTCGAAAACGCCCAACGTGCCACCCAAGTCGCCGACGCTCTAAACGAAGAATAAACACAGCACACTACTCTTTTCTCATCACAACGGTACCCTACTCCATCATACCAATAACCAACTTCGCCCTTGGGCAAAAATCGCTCCTCAGCCAGCCACTCGACCACACGCTAACGGATTCTTCATAGCTATATTATACCCGAAAAAGGGGGGATTTCAAAAAAAATCTGCTCCATGTTCTCCGATCCTCTCGCCCACGACCACAATCCCCTCCTTCCCACAATATCTGACTTGCACTGCTCCCTCAGTCCCAGAACCTTCCTTCCATGAGAATCTCAGGAGGCAAAGCAGGAGGCGTCACCCTTAAAGTATCCAAAAGCGCGGTCCATCGCCCCGCAATGGACCGAACCCGCCAGTCCATTTTCTCCAGCCTGGGCTCGGCCATCAACGGAGCCCGCGTCTGCGACCTCTTCGCCGGCACCGGCTCCTACGGACTCGAAGCCCTCAGCCGCGGAGCCGCCTCAGCCACCTTCGTCGAATCCCACAAGGCCGCCTGCCAGATGATCAAGGACAACATCCGCATCGTCGCCAAAAGCATGGAATCCCCACGCCTCGACGCCCAAGTCCTCCCCCTAGACGTCATCAACTGGAGCCCAACCGACGACCCCTTCGACATCATCTTCGTCGACCCTCCCTACGACATCATCGAAGAAATTGCCCCCAAACTCTTCGCCCTCTTCGACAAACTTGCTACAGAAAACGGCATCATCGCCTTCGAAATGCCCGGCAATCTCACCCTCGAATCCCCCAACTGGCTCCTCAAAAAACGCTTCGGCAAAGGCAAACACCAACCCACCCTCTGCCTCTACCTGAGATCGGAGTAAAGAGAACCCATTCGCTGGATCTCCCACAACAAATCAACTACCGAGCCCAACGGGCGACACTTGAGAAGCGAAGAGACGAAACATTTCCAATCAACAATCCGCCGCAAGCGGCAGCTACCGCGTCACCAGCCCCCAAATACCCAACATCATAAACGCTCCAATCCACGCCGATCCCCAGGCCATAGCCCCTAACTGAGGAGCAAAGTAAGCGATACTCCCCGCGAGCAATGTCGCGAAAACAAAGGGAAATATAAATACCTTAAATGTAGGAGGCTGCCGTTTTTCCATTCCTCAGCACTCCCACAGAAACACCACCGAGACAAACTCAAAAACCGAAGGCCGCACAGGTCACTGCCAACGCCGCAATCGTCGCCGTCTCCGACCGCAAGGGCCGCTCCCCGAGATGGGCCAACTCGTACCCACAACCTCGAAAACACTCCCGCTCGCGAGCCGTCCAGCCACGCTCAGACCCCACCGCAAGAACGACCGATTCCACACCCCGCACAACATCGAGAAGCGGCCTCGTAGCTTCATAGTTATCCAAACAAACTCGCTTATCCACTCCACTCACTGTCTCCAAAGCATCCTCCAAGCTCATCCCAAAACTCACCTCCGGAACCCGAGTCGAAAACGCCTGCTCTACTCCCTTGAGAACATGCCGCTCCCACTCACCAGTCGTCCACAACTTCGAAGACGCATACGAAGACTCCCCGCGATCCGTGATCACAAAACGCATGGTCCGCACCCCGAGACTCGTCGCCTCCTGAAGAATCTTTCGATTCGTCTGAGGACGCGACAAACCAACCACCAAATCGATCGGATATAAAGGCGGCTCCGCTTCCCCCCAGACAAATTCCAACCTAAGCCCCCGTTCATCCCGCTCCATAAAAACCGCCTTGCCCTTCGGCCCATTAATCAAGCCCACATCCACAGAATCTCCAATATCGCGGCGCAACACGCTCACGATATGCTGAGCCCTCACATCCTCAATAGGAAGCGGCACATCGATCTCATGCGAATGGAATAGGATTATATTCATATTTCGTACTGGATTCTCCAAGCAATTGCCCCAATCTCAACCACAATACAAACCTTAATCAGCCCCTTTACATACGACTCAAAATGAAACGCATCCTAGCTAAAGAAAAACAAGTCATCGATCCCAAGGAATTAATCGCCGAGCTCAGCATTGAAGAGCTCAACACCTTCTCAGACGACTACTACAAAAAACTCCCCCTACCCACTTTTCAGCAAGCGAAGCCATTTTCGGCCTCCGGAGAAACCGCTCAGCACTTCATCCACCTCGGTCTCATTTTCGAAGCCCTCCAACTCGGGCCATCCTTGAAAGTCCTCGATTTCGGTGCAGGAACCTGCTGGGTTTCTAAGATGATCTGGCAAATGGGATGCTCTGTAGTATCCACAGACGTTTCTGCCGAAGCACTCAGACTCGGAGAAGAGCTCTTCTCCAAATACCCAGTACCTAAAAATACAAAAAGCGACTGGGAAGCACGCCTCTTTGATGGCCACCGTATCGATGCCGAAGACGACACCTTCGATCGCATCATAAGCTATGACGTATTTCACCACGTCCCCAACCAAGAAGAGACAATCAAAGAGTTCTTCCGCGTCATGAAAGACGGCGGCATCATCGCCCTCAGCGAACCCCTCGGAAACCACTCCTCCAGTGCCGAATCTCAAAAAGAGATGCGCGACTTTACCGTGCTCGAGAACGATCTCGATATGCATGGCCTCAAAGCCCTCTTCAACAACGCCGGATTCAAAGGTCCCTATTTCAAAATAGCAGCAGATCCTACACTCGGCATCAGCATCGAAGACCGTGACGCAGTCATGCGCGGCGAACTGCCCAACCACATCCTCAGCAACATCCAAGATTTCGTAGGCAGCAAGGGAATCTTCTGGTTCACCAAAGGCGACCCCATCCCAGATAGCCGACGCCCACAAGGCCTCTCCCATACAATTACTCCCTCTCAGCCCGAATTCACCGCAACAGCGGGAGGACTTTTACAAGTCCCTCTTACTTTAGTAAATAACGGTACCAGCCGTTGGCTCCACGACAACCTCGACGTGTTCGGAGTCGTCAATGTCGGCACCCAAATCGTCGATCCCGAAAGCGGCGAAGTCCTCGCCGACCACGCCCGTGCCCGTTTCCCACGCGATATCGATGCCGGCGAAACCTACGAAATCGAGATTCCACTCACCTTCGACAAACCTGGCGTATACCACGCACGCATCGACCTCGTGTCCGAGTACGTTTGCTGGTTTTCCGACCAAGGCTCAAAGCCAGTCATTATCAAAGTGACCGTCAGTTAAACGATCCACAGCTTCTAAGCTGATCAAGTGGAGATCAATAATCTCCCCTGTTTCATTACACTTCTCGCAGCTTACTTCTTAGCAAGCTGCCCCCCCTAACTCGACGACTCCAATACCCCTCTTGGTGATGCTCTTAATCAATCCTAAAATGCATCATGCAGGGCATAAGATCCACAGAAACGAAAGGATAATTACACCACATCGAGCCGCTTATACCTAAGTAAAACACCTCTTTTGAGTTGCATAAACCAAGACCTATCAGTTCTACTTCATCACTATGAAAAACCCCTACCTCACTTCACTCCTTATCTTTTCAGTGCTTATACCCTGTGCGCTCTTCGGAACCGATGAAGCCGCACAGACCAACGAACGCATAAAGCCACCTTCCATCACCTATCATCCCGATGCGATTATGCCATTAAACACAAGAGATAAGAGGTTTAGTGACCCGCGGGCGAAAGTTAAACTAAAGATCTCAGAAGAAGGCAAAGTTCTCGAATCTCTTTGCATCTACGCCGACGATTACCGCATGGCCAAAGCAGCCGAAGAAGTATCGAAAGAATACGAGTTTTCACCTGCTAAACAAAACGGCACCCCTATAGCAGTTTCAAATGTCGTCACAATCCACTTTAAATATGAACATAGCCAGGAAAGCACCGTCGATGGCTACTCCAACATGGTGAGACTGACAAGTGCATTGCCAAAGGAAAAAGGAAAATTGAAAGTCACCTCACCGCGATCTCTGGATACACCTCCTCAAATCGTTAGCAAAGCAGAACCCGTTGTAATTACAGACGACAATAACGTTCCTCAAATAGGGAAGGCAATTGTAGAGGGCTATATCGACTCACAAGGTAAATTTAGATTCCTTAGCATTGTCGAATCCGACAACGCCTTCGTTGCCGAAGCCGCACTCTTAAACTTCTCCAGTCTAACGTTCAATCAACCCACCGTAGACGGAAGGGAAACCATCACCAAACTGCGTATACCCTTTACCGCACGATAGCCTTTAGAGGCTTCTCTCTATCATCCCCCCCTTCATGCTGATTCCCATTATAATAGTTGGGTTGAGTCTTATCATTCTCGAACGGATGATTCCCGACCAAAAGCTTCCGCATGTTAAAGGTTGGTGGATACGAGTACTCATCGTAAACCTCCTTCAACTCGGCGTCATAATAACAGGGAAATACACCTGGGACCAATGGCTCGCTGAGACACGACTCTTCAACCTCGATACCCCCGCCCCACTCGGCGGGCTTCTCGCCTACCTCGTCGTCACATTCATATTCTACTGGTGGCACCGGTGGCGTCATACCATCCCACTCTTCTGGCTGCTCTTTCATCAACTCCATCACAGCCCAAATCGGATCGAAACAATAACATCTTTCTACAAGCACCCCCTGGAGATCGTCTGCAACGCGCTCCTGATCGGCAGCGTCAACCACATCCTACTTGGACTAGACCTAGAAGCTGCCGCGTGGTGCCTCCTCTACTCCTCACTCGGTGAATATTTCTATCACTTGAATATTCGCACCCCCCACTGGATCGGCTACTTCTTCCAACGACCGGAAATGCATCGCATCCACCACCAACGCGGAAAACACTACTACAACTTCTCCGATATCCCACTTTGGGACATGCTATTCGGCACCTTCAAAAACCCAAAAACCTACCAAGGCAAGTGCGGGTTCAAACCGGAACGCGAAGTCAAACTTCTCAAAATACTTAGCTTCAAAAACGTAAACAATTCCTATAGTAAATCTGAAGAAGATACTAAATGAAGCACAACACACTCGCATACATCCTCGTCGCCCTCGGACTCATACAGTCTCTCGGGTGGGCAACTAAACAAGAATGGCTGCGAGGAATCGGCCTCCTCACTGTCGCCTCCCCCCTCCCAATTGTCTTCACCCAAGTCAAAGGCATCGAAACCTTCGCCGAAGATTTCAACCTCAACTACACCGACGACAAAGGAAATCAAAACACGCTAAAAATCGATTCCAAATCGTATTCACAATTCAAAGCCCCATATAATTTCAGAAACGTTATCGGAGCCGCCGTATCGTACGGCCCCATTCTCCCTCCCGAGCTTCGTGACTCGGTTCTTCACTATGCCTTCGTTTCCCCCGGAAATCTAGTCCGATCTCTCGACCTAGAACCCCCTCTCAAAAACGCTAGCCTCACAATCACAAGTAGAACCGCCGGTAACGATCAAACCTGGGAAATTCAAATTCCTTCAAAGTTCGAATGAAAGACTACCCCGCCATTCATTTCTCCATTCTAAGAATCATCGTTGGAGTCTACCTGTGCCTCCACTTCGCATTCCTCATCCCCTACGCCCCCGAAATATGGAGCACCCAAGGAATCCTCAGCGATTCGTCACTAAATTTCACCTACAACAAATACCCCAACATCCTTCAGTTGTTCGACTCCCCATGGCAAACCACCTGCTTCGTCAGCGGAATGTTCCTCCTCTCTGGACTCCTTCTCGTTGGCCGTGCCCGCCCTTGGGTATGCCTCGCTCTCTGGTACGGATGGGCCTGCCTCTTTCATCGCAATAACCTCATATCAAATCCAGGAATCCCTATGATGGGATGGCTGCTCCTCGCCTTCACAATCGTCCCTAAAGGCGAACCGCTACGTCTCGGAAAATCCTCCACAGCAACCACCGATTGGCAAATGCCCGCCCCTCTCTTCTGGGGAGCATGGATTATCCTTGGAGTCAGCTACACGATCAGCGGAATAGACAAAGCAATGGCACCCAGCTGGCAAGACGGCTCCGCAATGAGTCACTTAATGGCAAACCCACTCGCCCGTGACTGGTGGTGGACCCACTGGCTCGCAAGCCTTCCAAATCCGATTCTAAAACTAATAACCTGGGCAACTCTCGCCCTCGAACTCTGTTTTGGATTCTTTTGTATCTTTCGTAAAACCCGCCCCTTCGCATGGGGTGCCATCGTCGCCATGCATCTCGGCATTCTCACCGTCATCGACTTCGCCGACCTCACCTGGGGCGTTCTCATGCTCCACTTCTTCACATTCGACCCCCGATGGTTTCAAGCCAAACCAACTCATGACCAATCACGCGTTGTCTTCTTCGACGGCATCTGCGGATTCTGCAACAGCACCGTAAATACCCTCATTGATCTCGACCCAGAAAAAGTTCTCCGATTCTCAGCCCTCCAAGGCAAATTCGCAAAAGAATCTCTCAACGACGACTATCTCAACGATATCGATACACTCGTCTACCTCAAAAATGGCAAAATCCATCACCGCACCAACGCCGTAATTCACATTCTTCGAGACCTCGGCGGCATCGGGATCTTCCTCTACCCCCTACTCCTCATTCCCCAAGCCCTAAGAAACCCGTTCTACAACCTCTTCGCCCGATTCCGCTACAAACTCTTCGGAAAACTCGACGCCTGCCGCATGCCCACCCCAGACCAACGCAGCCGCTTCATCGACTAAGCACAAGCAAACCTAACGGAGGACCTCAGTCCCGAATAACACTTACTCGCCAGTGCCAGAATCCAAGTACGCTTCTTCCCGCTTCAAACTCTTGTCAAACCAAAAGGCCCCAAACGGAACGAGTGAAGCCACAAAACCAACCAATGCACGAAAAAACGTCCACTTCAATTTCAGCATACATTGCAACAAAAAGAGGCAAAAGAAGATAAACAACACCCCATGTATCCAGCCGTTCACCTTTACGAACATGGGCATATCAAAGATATACTTTAACGGCATGGAAATCCCCAACAAAGTGAGGTAAGAAATCCCCTCAGCTAAAGCCATCATTCGAAATCTTCTTAATATCGCCTTCTCCATATAACGCACCTAGATACACGAACCTTTATTCACGTCCAGCCTAGGATTTAAATCATCAAGTCACACTCGCAGAGATCACTAGAAATATGAAACAACTTCAACTAATTCTCATTGGTGCACTAAGCCTCGTTACGTCAGTTCGCTCATTAGACTCCGAAACCACTGGATATCCCCAAGCCATAATCTCAAACAACCAAATCACCGCCACGGTTTGGATACCCCACCCAGAGAACGGATACTATCGCGGCACTCGCTTTGACTGGTCTGGCATGATTTCTAGTCTCCGTTACCGCGATCACGAATACTTCGGTCAATGGACAGATACCGCGGCACTCCACAACGACATAATGGGACCAGCCGAATCCTTTACGGCAAACGACAAGGTACTAGGCTACAAAGAGGCCAAAGTTGGCGAAACCTTCATGCGCATCGGCGTTGGGCTATGCGAGAAACCTGAAGAAGAAAAATACACGTGGAGTCGAATATACAAGATCGTCGATCCTGGCATATGGACCGTCACTCAAGAAACTGACTGGATCGAATTTACCCACCAACTCTCAGACGGAAAAGGCCTCGCCTACTACTACACCAAACGACTCACCCTCAGCAAAAACAAACTCATTCTCTCCCATAGCCTCGAAAATACCGGCGAAAAGGAAATCACAACTGAAGTATTCAATCATAATTTCTTCGTTATCGACGGCCAACCCAGCGGCCCCGATTTCCAAGTAAGATTCCCCTATCCCATAAGCGCCGTAAAAGACGACCTCCTAGGACGAATCTCCATAAAAGATAACACGATCAACTACCCCCAAGAAATGGAACCCGGGATGGAAGGCATGATCGGAACCGGAATCACTGGATTTGGCAAAGGAGTCGAAGACAACACTTTCGAAATAATCAACACGCAAACCGGTGCCGGCGTTCGAGTAATAGGAGACCAGCCCCTCTCAAAATTCCACTTCTGGACCGTCAAAACCACCATCTGCCCCGAACCCTACATCGAAATGAAAATCAAACCCGGGAACATTCACACATGGAATAGTGAATACCTGTTCTTTGAGGACAAGACCACAAACTAGGACAAGGTTTCATTTGCCATTCTCATCATCCTGCTTCTCCAAATATTTTTTCGTAATACTATTTGCTCGCGTTATTCCTATCGAGAAAAGAACAACACAAACCACAACAAGCCCCCAGAACCACACCGTCTTTTCAACTTCTTGATCTAAAGAGAAAACAAGTACCAACAAAATAACAAATAAGGGTATCATCGAAATGAAGACGTAGGGAGTCTCAGCAATTCCAGTAATATATCTCAACACTGGATAGCTCAAAGCTGCTCCAACAAGCAAAGGGACCGGTATCCCCATAGAATTAACGCCCAAGATCGTAAGAATCGCCCCAAAAGACAGTAAGGCAACAAGTACATGAACATACTTGGGAACCCTCAGTCTCCTCCCCTTAGACAAATTACTTTCAACTCGCTCTAGATCCATCTCGTTTCCTTATGATATCCACATTGTAGGGTTCCTCAAACTCTAGACCATTGCATTCCACAATGGAAGGCAGTGCCGCCAAAAATCAAGGAATCATTAACCTATGTTTCGGTACTATTCGTGCCGACACCTCCTCGAAATGCTGTCACATATCAGTCGGCCTGTCTAACTTCGCAATTGGAACTCCTATGTACGAGCGGAATCCTCTGGACCATTGCTTTCCTCTCATGAGCCACAGAAGCCGGTATAGACTGTGTCCTGGATAATTCCGAAAAAATACCGAACCGATGGATACGAATGAGGAGTTGGTGCTGCCAATTAGAAAGATTCTCAAAGAAGGACATCCACTCAGAGGCGAATCCAAAGAAGATGCCGATTTTCGTCAGATTGACGAACTCATGGAACTCTGGGTCGACGAAGAATAAGGAGAAATTCTCCACTCGATTAATTATGCTGATGCACCAGCCCTGCGCGGTCGATATCACCACCGAAACACTTCTAGCATTACAATACAATGGATAAGCGGATGACTTAGCAGCGAAAAGAGCTATTATAATATTAATCGTATCTGATACGATTCATTCACCTCTTAATTTTAATAATTCGTACCAGTGCCAAACTAAGAAAAGCTCAGATTATGAATGAATTATTAGACCAATTGACCGCCGCGATCAAAGCGGGTAAACATAAGGATGCCCGTGCAGCGACTGCAGCAGCACTGGAAGCAGGGCTCAGTCCGCAAAGCGTGCTCGATGCCTTGACAGAGGGTATGAATGATGTGGGAAAACGCTTTAAAGCGAACCTGATCTTTGTACCGGAAGTTCTGGTCGCAGCCCGAGCCATGCAGAAGAGCATGGACCTACTAGAACCGATACTTGTTGCCTCTGGTATCGAACCAGAATTCTCCATCGTTATTGGCACCGTTGAGGGTGACTTACATGATATCGGCAAAAATCTAGTGATGATGATGCTTAAAGGTGCCAACTTCAAAGTCATCGATCTTGGGGTTAACGTTACCTCCGAATCTTTTGCTAATGCTGTGACGGAGCATAAACCAAACGTAGTCGCGCTTTCCGCACTACTGACCACAACGATGCCGGCGATGAAGAGTATCGTTGCTGAACTATCCTCACTAGACACCTCTATCAAAATAATGGTTGGGGGAGCTCCAATTACTCAGGAGTTTGCCGACCAAATTGGAGCCGATGGCTACTCCGTTGATGCTACCAGTGCCGTTGAACTCGCTCAAAAACTTTGTGCCTAACACGCAACACACCCTATGACTTCTCACGAACGTATCTTGAAAACGCTGAATCGCGAACCAGTTGATCGCGTTCCGATCGACATTTGGCACACGTCCGAAGTTCTAAATTCACTCAAGGAATATGCGGGTGAAAGCGATGAACTCGAACTCTACCAGAAGCTTGGAATTGATAAAATTGTTTGGATATTACCCCATTATCTAGGTGGGGAACAGTCAGACCCAAATGCAGAAGAAGGTCGCGATACATGGGGCGTACCCACCAAAAAAGTACGTTCCGGTCTAGCTACCTATCATGAATTTGGAAAAGGGCCACTTTCCGACTTCGAAGAGCCTGAGGAACTGGACGACTACGAACTATGGCCCGATCCCGATAAATTTGACTACGCTGCTGCAAAAACAGCGGCGGAACGTGCCCGCCAATTCAACTTTCCAACATTGGGTCCTTGGTTGTCGCACTTCGAAATCTATTGCCGTATGCGCGGAATGGAAAATGCGTTGATTGATACAATAGCCGAACCAGATTTTCTCGATGCCGCTTTGGACCGTATTGAAAGCATACAAACTGAAATACTCAGTCGATATTTTGAGAAATTTGGTGATCAGCTCGATTTAGTCTTCCTTGCCGATGATATGGGTACTCAGGAAAGTCAGCTGATTTCCATCGAATCTTATGAGAGATACATAAAACCTCGGCTAAAGCGATGGTGCGACCTAAGCCATGCTCACAGCAAGAAGGTCCTTTTTCATTCAGACGGAGCGGCACGTAATTTTGTGCCTCATCTGATCGAAGTAGGTATTGATATCCTCAATCCTATTCAGCACGTATGCCCAGGGATGGAACGTGCGGAACTCAATCGTGATTTCGGTGAGCAGGTTATTTTCCACGGCGGCATTGAAAATCAGAAGGTACTCCCACGCGGGTCAGTCGATGATGTCAGAAAAGAAACACTCACTTGTCTTGAAACTCTCGGCTCCAACGGCGGTTACATTCCCTGTTCCTGTCATAATATCCAAGCAGGGACACCTGTGGAAAATATTATCACGATGATCGAAACCGTAAAGAACTATGATATTTCAAAACTCAAAATGCCATGACCTCTAAAGAACGTATCCGTGCCAGCATCGATCATCAACAACCGGACAAGCTTCCCATCGACTTTGGGAGTAGTGGCATCACCGGGATGCACAGTAGTTTAGTTGAACAATTGCGAGAGCACTACCAGTTGGAAAAGCGTCCGGTCACGATCTGCGAACCTTATCAAATGCTCGGTGAACTCGAAGGTGACCTGCTCGACGCGATGGGGATTGATGCCCAGGCAATTTTCTCGCATGGTACGATTTTCGGCTTTGCCAATGAAAATTGGAAACCTTGGACCACCCCCTGGGGGCAGGACGTTTTGGTTGCCGAAAACTTTAATACTTCTGAAGACAATGCGGGAAACGTATACATCTTCCCGGAGGGCGACACAGATGCACCTGCTTCCGGTCACATGCCCAAAACCAGTTTTTTCTTCGATAGTATTGAGCGGATTGATCCTGATTTCGACGAGGATGAATTGAATATTGAAGACAACCTTGAGGAGTTTGGCCCGATATCATCAGCCGAGGAGGCTCATTGGGTAAAACAGGCGGCGAAGTGGCGAGGTTGCGATCGGGCGATCACAGCTCCATTGAGTGGCACTTGTCTGGGTGATATTGCACTCGTTCCGGCTCCGTTTCTTAAGCAACCCAAAGGAGTACGTGGAGTCGCTGACTGGTATATGTTGATTGCTGAAGATCCGGAATTCATCGCCAGAATCTTCGATCGCC
Organism: uncultured Puniceicoccaceae bacterium; assembly: GCA_963933925.1. Taxonomy (GTDB): domain Bacteria; phylum Verrucomicrobiota; class Verrucomicrobiia; order Opitutales; family Opitutaceae; genus JAKYXN01. Next base: position 31,616 of record CAWVWU010000007.1, on the reverse strand, counting down.
AAGTGCAGATTGCATTCGAGAATATGGCGAAGGTAAACGAGATCGCCGGCGATGTGATTGATGTAATTGTTATCTGTGGCACCGACTTCGGAACGCAGAACTCACTTTTCTGCGGAGTGCCCCAAGTCCGGGATATCTGGCTTCCACGGTATAAACAAATCAACGACTGGATTCATCAAAACACCACCTGGCGTACCTTTAAACACTCGTGCGGTGCTGTCGAACCTCTCATCGAAACATTCATCGACTGTGGTTTCGACATTCTGAACCCAGTTCAATGCTCTGCCGACGGTATGGCACCCGAAGGCCTCAAAGAAAAATACGGAGATCGTATTACATTCTGGGGAGGAGGAGTTAATACCCAGAAGACACTTCCCTTCGGTACCCCAGAGGAGGTCCGACGAGAGGTGCTTTCCCGCTGTGAAATTTTCGCTCCAGGTGGCGGTTTTATTTTTAATTCAATCCACAATGTGCAGGCCCGAACACCGGTGGAGAACGTCGTGGCGATGATTGATGCGGTTCATGAATTTAATGGAGACTAATATCGATCAACCTCCCCTGCGAATCGTTCGCGAGTGTGCGAGTCCACTAAGGACGACAGCGGAGCGAGAAATAGGCACTACGAACCTCTGACCGTAACCAGAGGCGAATCCTCAATTTTACCATACAAGCAAAGCGATACCAAAAGCACTTGGGAATCCTGCAGGGCTTTCTTATCCTGCTACAATGAGAATACCCCCTATTCTAATTGGACTGCTCGCGTTGTTTGCTTCACTGGTCTCTGCCTTCGGAGTAGAGCAGGAATTGCTCTTTTCAGAATTAGATGTCGATCTAATGCGGGCGAGAACAGAACTCCCAGTGTTTCAGGAGTTTTGGGAAGAGTTGTTAGGCAAAGATCTGGCGGATGATCAAAATTGCATGCGCGAAGCATTTCTCTATTTGCTAACCAAGGATGCAGAACGTGGGGAACGTGCGAAGGAATCGCTTTTGGCTCTTGTTGCGGAAGAGCGCTGGGCTCGTTTTGCTGAAGCGGGCGACTTGCCGCTTGGGTTTCTGACCACGGGAAGAAAAACCACTTACGCGGCGCTTTGCTACGATTGGCTGTATGACCTTTTTACTGAGGAGGAGCGGGTCACGATACGCGAGGCCATCGCGGAAAAAGGCTGCTTGCCCATTTACCGAGCCCTTTACGGAATGCGTCACCCGGATAAAGTGAAAGGCTGGTCTTTTTATCCAGGCGATCCATTCAACGATAGGTACGCCATCGATATGAGCCGGTGGCCAATTGTTCTAGGAAAGAATAATTTCCGAGCTGTTATCAATGGTGGATTCGCTCTGGGGATATATGCATTGGAGGGACACGACGAGCGAGTGGATGAGTGGGAGGAAACGCTTCTCGATAGCATCGTGACTTTCAATAAGCTTTTGAAGCCGGACGGTAGTTACGATGAGGCCGTGTCTTACGCAAATTATGCCATGTCCCATCAAGTGATGGCCATGGAGGTGGTGGAGCGTAAACGTGGGATCGATTTCTTCGACTCGGCCAATTTTCAAGGTTTGATGGATTACGTGCTGTCTCTCTATCTTCCAAATTCTTTGGATGAGCATGGGTCGGTAAGCTTCGGGGACGCCGGGCGCACGATGTCATCTTCTACCGCCTTCTGGGTGGCAGCCAAAGCCAGAGATGGGCAGTCGCAGTTCATCGGCTTGAATTATAGTCCTCACGATCTTTTTTCATTTATTTATTATGACGATAGAGTGAAGCCGACTGTGCCTGACGCGTCTTCTCATTTCGTGAAGCTCGATCTCGATTGGATTATATTGAGAAATGGATACGATAGTGATGATTTCGTTTTGGCAATGCGCAGTGGGTTGCCTTCCAATCATGAGCACGCAGACCGCAACAGTATTCAATTTAAGGCGCTGGGTGAAATTCTCTTGGCCGATCACACTAAGTTGAATTACAGTGCTGAGTCGACGGAATGGAAACTGCGCGGATCGATCGGCCACAACACCGTGTTGATCGATGGGAAAGAGCAGCACTATCACAAAGGAGAGGAAGGAACCAACGAATCGAAATCGAGTGCCCGGATCATTCGATCAGGAGAACGCCCGGGTTTTGCGTGGTGGGTGAGCGATGCCACAGTGGCTTATCGTTGGTATAATCCGGAACTAAGCTCCGTTACCCGCACCGTGATCGCATTTCCCCAAGCGTCCTGTTTTGTCGTTCTGGACAAGGTGGAGAAAGCAAAGGGATTGACGAAATTGTCTGCTCTTTGGCATGTAGAAAACAAAGATGGTCAGGGAGATGCGAAGGTCAATGGTCGTAGCTTTGAGATTAGTCGTCCTATGGCCCGTTTTTATGGATATCTTGGCGGTTCAGCTTCGGTGAGCAATACAAGGACGGTATATAAAGTTCCCAAAGATTTGGCTGACCATGACTACCGGTATATTGAAAGCAGCCTTGAGGAATCGGTTAAGAATCCATTGCTAATAATGGCTGGCTTCGCATTGAAGCCGACGGATGTTCAACCGGTAGTTACGATGGATCAAAATGGAGAAACCTGGACCATCACCCTGGATAAAGCAGGTTCCCTAATTATTCTAAAGGTGGTCGACCGAGGAGTCGTCCCGGAATTCGAGGTCGTAAGAAACGATTTTCGTTGAGCACAAAAAAGAACGTTAGCAATTAGAATGTAAGGAGGGCTCGGTGATTCAAACATACATACCGCAGAAATGGCCGATATACAGTAGGAAGAGAAGTGTCATCAGCCTATTTCCCCCAGCAAACTCTGCAACCACGTCGTCCATGCCAAAACATAGGTAATGATGCTCGAGGCACCTCTGACAGGGGCTTATTTAGACGATAGCAACCGAGGAAAGGATTCAAAATCGCCCCACTGAAGATTTGCGAAGAACACAATTCCACATTGAATCCCTATACCATCGCCTTCCAAAGAATCCTCAGTGCCGCCAAAAACAAAGCCACGCGGAAGATCTTCCGAAAAACCCCATCATCAAGCTTACCAAGCACCTTAACGCCAAGCCACGTTCCCAATAGAGCACAGACTGTTAGTATCAAAGTCTCTGGCAACCACTCCCCGTAATCAAATCCCAGTGACAAAAATGCGGGCAGCTTCAAAAGATGCGTCAACATCTGCACCGATGACTTGGTCGAGATAATCTGGTGACGATCCAAATCATCGCGCAAAAAGAACGGAGCCAATAACGGCCCTGTCGCCCCAATCAACAAACTAAAGAATCCCGACACAACCCCGAGAATAGCAAATCCCCAAAAAGGAATCACCAAAGGCGGCAGCTTTTTCGGTTTAAAAAGCGTGTAGAAGATCAAAGCCGCAATCAGCAACAACGGTAACGTCTCCGACTGGATCGTCTTGATAAGACCAATCGACAATCCCATACCAAAGGGCAAGCCAAGCAGATACCAAAGAGTAATCGGCTTATGAATACTTTTCCTCAACAAAAAGGTTCGAGAGGCGTTACTTACGAGTTGCACCACACCGTGAATCGGAATCACGACAGCCATCGGCATAAACAGCGTCATCACTGACAGGAGAGCAATCCCTCCAGCCATCCCACATACCGCCGAAATGACCGATGTACAAATCGAACACAAGGCGACAAACAGAAGAACCGGAAGCGTCATCAGCCTATTTTTCCAACAAGCTAGGCAACCACGTCGTCAACGCCGGAATATAAGTGATTACCAAAACCCCGACCACAAATACAAAAAGCATCGGCAAAGACGCACGAATTACCTCAGACATCGGCTTATTAAAACGATAAGACGCGAGAAATAGATTCATCCCAATCGGCGGAGTCAAATAACCCAACTGAAGATTTGCCAGAAAGATTATCCCAAGATGAATCGGGTTGATTCCAAACGCCGTCCCCAATGGAACGATCAAGGGAACAACTACAATAATAGCCGAAAATATATCCATCAAACATCCCACAACGATAAGGAAAATATTGAGCCCCAAAAGAAACAACAGAGGCGACTCAATTGTCGTCGTTGCCCAATCCACAATCTGATCAGGCACCATCGCCGTCACCAAATAATTGGTAAACCCAAACGCAACTCCAAGAATCAAAAGAACACCGCCAACAAGTAAGCCGCACTCGGCCATTACCTTCGGCAACTCTTTCGAGACAGATGCTTTCCGAATCCACTTCGCATCCACCAGATAGAGAACAAAGGCGTAAAATGCCGAAACCGAAGCCGCCTCAACCGGCGTAGCGTATCCACTAAAAAGTGCCAAGAGAGCCACAACAGGAAGGGCCAATTCGCCCAAGGCTCCAAAGAAGGCTCTTCTAACTTCACCTAGTTCACGCTTCACACGCACCTCTACGCGCTTAGGTTGCTTATACACCCCCCACGCGATCGTCATCCCTACAAGCAATGCTCCTGGAATCGCACCTCCTAAAAAGATTTCCTGCAAAGAAATGCTTACATGAGCAGTCGAAGCAATCACAGTATAAAGGATCAAAGGGAGACAAGGTGGAAACAATACCCCAAGCGACCCTGCTCCGGTCAAAAGCCCCACACTTGAGCGGTCCGTATACCCAGAAGCTTTTAAGATAGGAAAAAGTAATCCCCCAAGGGCCAAAATAGTAACGCCCGACGCTCCGGTGAAAGTAGTAAAGAAAGTACAAACGAGCACAGTTACTATAGCCGCACTGCCGCGTACTCCTCCAAAAACCGACTCGATCAAACGAATCAAGCGTTGCGACGAATTCCCCTGAGCCAACAAATACCCCGCGAGAGTAAACAAGGGCAAAGTCACCAACATCGGACTCTTCACCAAATCATAATGATTGAGAGCAACAATCCCCGCCGTCTCATTGCCATAATAATAACCCCATCCCCAAAAGAGCGTAATCGCCGCGCCTCCCAAAGTAACAAATATTGGTGCTCCGCAAATCGTCGCAAAAAGCGTGAGCCCCAACAACGGCCAGACCAAAAACGCGGGGTCCTCCCACTCGAAAGTCCCCACATAATAAAGCCCCGCAGCCACCGCCAACGGAATCAACTTTTGCCACCACCGAGGACCAGCGGACCAAAGTAAACGCAGGCTAATCACAGCAAAACCAAAGGGCATTATCGTCTTCGCCGCCCACAATGGGAAACCAGGAAAAATAACCCGGTCAGCATCAAAGGTCTGCTGAATGTAGAGATAGCTCCCCACGCAAAAGACGCTCGCCACAAAAAATGCAAAGGACGCACTGACAACCTTAGTACCCGCTAACCAAGGTCCTTCCAAAAAAGTCGTAACCGTTGAAAGAGAAAGCAGACGCGATTCACGAGCCGCTATCGCACTCCCGATCATCGCTACAAATAACACCAGATGCTGCAATAAAGTCGACCCCCCATACACCCCAGTATTGAACTGACGTAGAACAATCTCGATCAAGGGCAACGCCATCATCGCGAGCAAAGCAATCCCCAACGACCAGTTTTCAGTGGCCGCCCAAAACGAATTAGCCCTGCTAAAAAGCACCTTAGCCTTTGAACTGTTTTCCCCCATGTCGGTTTGATTCACATTCCCCTGTTCACTCACAAGCGGAGTGCATGCGATCACTGAGTTTGAATCAATCTAAAAGAGACGAAGCGACCCCCTCTCACAATTGGCGAGTAATCGTCATCAAAGAGCACAAAAAAAAGAGCGTCTCGAACAACGAGAACGCTCTTTAGAAATTAAATCCGAAATACGGTAAGAGTCATTTCTTCGATCTGTATTCTTCTAGAAGACCAATCACCTCGTCAAAAATATCCGCCGGAACCGTCGTGTCGCGAATGATCGAATACGCCTCAACCGCTAAATCATTCCAAACTTTCAAGTTGGCCCCTTCAGCCTTCGCCACGGTCAATCCATCCGCCTTCATAACCTCCACAGCTTGATCGTTTTCGGTACGCCCATTCTTAGTCATCTCAACTCCGTGCTTTTCCGCTATTTCATGAACCACCACTTGGTCCTCAGCAGAAATGCGATCCCACACGGTCTCACTCACAACAACCGCACCCATGAGAGGTACATAGTTGATTTCGAGCATATAAGGTGCGGGCTTATTAACTTGGCTCGCCATAGCGAAAAACGGCGGCATCGGTACCGTATCGATCAGTCCAGTCTGCAAGCTCGAAGTAATCTCAGTACTATCGAGAGGCACAGGCCTAAAGCCTAGCTTCTTAAGAAGATTCGTCTGCGGCTCATCACCAGCCCACGTAAACAATTTCGTGTTCATGACATCCTCCGGGCTCAAGATCGGCGTTTTACTAAAAATACGGACCCAGCCAGAATCTATCCAAGTCAGAACCACAAACCCTTTTTCACGGAGACGTCGCTCCAACTTCGGCTTCATCGCCGCCATAACATAGCTCAATTCGTCCAGAGAACGAAATAGCAAGGGAACCTGCTGCAATCCAGCGACCCCCGAATCAATCTCCGATAAACCGATTCCGGAAATCAATGACGCCTGAATCTGGCTCACTTTCATCCGCTCGACCATAGCAGTCTCTCCGCCCTGAGTTCCTCCAGCAAAGGCGATCATACTCACGCGCCCCGAAGTCTCGGTCTTCCACTCCTGTCCCATACGCAACAAACTCTTGTGGAAAGAAGAGCCCTTAGGAACTAAGGTCGCCAATTTAATTCGTTGAGGTCGAGCACTCGCTTCAGGTGTCACTGAGAGAACTGACCACGCCAAAGCGGCAGATAATACTAATTTCGAAAGTGTTGAGAACGTGTTCATAATTAAAAATTGAGAGAGAAGCTCATTAACAGCCGTCTCAGTCTTAGACGTACAATACAGCGGATTTCTTCAAATGTTTCTTTGAACAAGGCTGATTTATCTAATTTGACACACAGCCTACATCCGGAGAACCCAATTGAATCAATAAAAATACCAATCGAGACGGCCCAAAAGCCACTTCGCCTTCCGTTGATAGATCAAGTTAGACAATCGCCAATCGGGGCGTGCATCCAAATCGACAGAAAGAGCCTGGTTCAATAAGCGAACAAAGGCTTCCTTGTCGCCCTGCTCCACCGCAACTGATTCTGCATAAGCCACAAAAACTGAAACCATCTGCCCGTTAGAAAGGCGTTTCGCTTCTTCAAAATAGCGCGTCGCTTTCTCCACAGGGTCACCGGTGCCATTGAGTCGACTCATCTCGTAGGTCACGAAAAACGACTGGATCGCTCCACTATCAAACCCTGGATCCATCTCCAGCACCCGCTCCAATATTGCTTCGGCATTCGCCAACTGTCCAACCTTTGCAGGATCATCAAGCGACAACGATATTGAAGACGCTAAAGCCAAGCCAGTCCAGTAAAGCAACTCAGAATCCTTTGATTTCAACCGCTTCAATGCACCCACCGCATCCGCCTCAAATCGCATCCCAAAGCCTTTATGCCGTGCTTCCAAACCACGCATTCCATAACGATAAGCCCGATCGTATAACCTCACCGACCGTGCAAACAAAGCCTCGGCCGCCTCGAAATCCTCATCCTCAATCTCCTCAGCATCCAACTGGACAAACCCATAGCTGTACTGAGTGAAACCGCTAGTCAAAGCAGACAACAACCCATCATGCTCGGGCGTCCCCTCCAGCACACTTTCCATCAACTTAAGACTGAAGGGCAAAGCCCCTCGAATCAGTTCAGGATCATCATCAGCACTGAAAACGGTGCCCCCACCAGACAAGGCATTCCCCACCTGATTCATGGCTATCTTCTTAACCGAACACCCACTCGTCAAAAGCAACGCCACAAGGGGGATTGCCTGAAACAATATCTGTCGAATCGAACTCATAAGACCACCACCGAAACCTCATCAAGCAACACAAGCAAGCTCACATCACATAAAAAAAGGCCCGGAAGCCAAAGCTTCCGACCCTAGATAAATTTCTATCGAAAAATACTCCCGACCTAGATCTCGTACGCCTGTTCGTCGTGCGAACTAAGATCGAGACCACGGATCTCGTCATCGTTGTGAACCCGCAAGCCAATCGTCTTATCGATGATAAAAAAGAGAACAAAAGAAACGCCCCCACTCCATGCCATCGTCACGACAACACTGAGGAACTGAGCCCAAACCTGAGCACCCATCGTCGTAATATCGCCTCCAAAACCAGCACCACCAAATGAAGGAGCTGCCACAACTCCAGTCAGAAGTGCTCCTACGATCCCGCCGATTCCATGTACTCCGAAAACGTCCAAACTATCGTCAATCTTCAGGATATGCTTTACCTTAACCGCTACCAAATAACAGCAGATTGCCGATGCCGCACCGATCAACAAAGCCCCCATCGGACCACAAACACCCGAAGCTGGAGTGATCGCAACCATCCCCGCAACCGCACCGGTCACAATACCCAAGACACTCGCCTTACCGTGCTTCAACCACTCGATAGCCATCCAAACAACGGCAGCAGTCGCAGTCGCAATCTGCGTCACAAGCATCGCCATTCCAGCCGTAGCATCGGCAGCCAATTCACTACCGGCATTAAAACCAAACCAACCTACCCAAAGGATAGAAGCCCCAATAACAGTAAAAGGAAGATTGTGTGGCTTAAGCGGCTCGCGGAACGCCCCGCGACGCTTACCAACCATCAAACAACCCACCAATCCAGCCATCGCCGCATTGATATGAACCACCGTACCTCCCGCAAAATCGAGAACGTTCCAGTGGTGAAAAAGACCGCCGCCCCAAGCCATATGCCAGATCGGCAAGTAAGAGAGCACGAACCAAAGAATCGAAAAGACAACAACCGCACCAAACTTAATACGCTCCGCAAACGCACCCACGATCAACGCCGGTGTGATAATAGCAAAAGTCATCTGGAAGGTAATAAAAACACTCTCCGGAATCGTACCACTCACAGAATCAACTGTCAGGTGCTTCAAAAACGCAAAATCCCAACCTCCAATAAAATTGTTGAGCCACCCTTCGGTAGAACTCGCGGCCAAACTATAGCCAAAAATGACCCAAAGCACCGACATGATCGCTGCAATCGCAAAGCATTGCATCAATATCGAAAGTACATTCTTCGAACGAACAAGCCCTCCGTAGAACAAAGCCAAACCAGGCAAAGCCATAAAAAGTACCAGTGCCGTCGCAACGATCATCCAAGCCGTATCGCCAGAATCAATGGTAGGAACATCGTCCTGTGCTAAAGCCATACTCGGAAACAAGAGCATGAAAAGTGAAGTAAGTGAAAGGCAGCGTTTCATTCTAGTCGGTTTTTCTTAATTTCGAATTCCTCATCCTAGACCCAGTTGATCGCATCACGAAACCTTGTGAACCGAGAACAACCCCGGACAGAACCAAATTCAGATTGGGGAGAAGCCAAAAATCAAAATGCGAGGGCAGAAAGCAGCAACAGCAAAATGCTAAGATTTTGTTAAATCCGAACCCGTAACACACAAATTCCTCAAGAATGCAGAAATTCCTGCCTTCCCGCTAGATTCCCTCAACTCCTAGATACCACTCAATACCACATTCCCACTGGGGGCACTCGGGAGCTCTTCACTCTCTTCGGTAACGAAAAACGAAACGTCTCCCCTGAAATCCTCAAAAGCACCATTCTGAGTGAGATCGATAAAAAACAACCCTCGAGACGTCTCCGAACCTCGAAGTATCCCAGCCCGCAAAGGAGCACTCTCGTTTTGAGTCTGCGCCCAGAGATGATAGGCCTTACCGTGCTTGCCCGCTGGGAGATTTTCTACCCCTAGAAAACCAATTTTATTCTTACTATCGAAAATCGTAAACCCACCCGTTGGAGCCTCACTTCCTCCTTCAACGCTTTCAGGTGGAAGTCCCTGAGAATACCAATACGTCTCCGCTAAATCAGCCAACTCCATCATACGCGTTTCCAGAACCAATTCCTCCTGCGCTACGTGTAAACGAGCCCTCCCTGGCGCCCCCAAATCCGAAAGCATGATATCGTCAGAAGCCAGGTTAGCCTGAACTCCCTCTCGCAATCCCCCACTCAAGCCAAACATCAGTGCCAAACAAGCCGCTGCCGCTGCCCACCCAGACCACGCCAAAAACGGTACAACCTTACGCTCAGCCAAATCTCCAACCACAGACTCACCCTCATCCACTCTCTCGGATTCAAGATTGATTTGCTCCATAACTTTTGAAAAATGACCAAACGAAAGCTCCTGCTCAGGAGCCTCTCTCGCATCTAACTCGTTGATGCGTTGGTATTCATGTACGATTTCCTGAAGACCACGATCTTGCTTTAATACCGATTCAAACCCGATCGCATCTTCCCGTGGTAGTACCCCCAAAGCATACTCCACGGCCTTTTCTTCTAATAGATCTCTATTCATAGCACTGTGTCATGAGTTGTTTAAGTCGTTGCATTCCACGCCGCATAGACGTCTTCACTGTTCCCAACGGCATACTAAGGGTATCCGATATTTCCTGCTGCGTTAGCCCTCGACTCATCGCCAAAGACAGACTCTCACACTGCGATTTAGGAAGCTGCAAAAGCATTTCTTTCAAACGCCCCACCTCTTCATCAATCGCCGCCGATTCCACAGGACTTCGCTCCTGCGACGTGTAATCAATGGCATTACCCAAAATCATCGGATCCTCCATCAACACCTCTGGCTTGCGACGACGCAAACGGTCGATACACAAACGTTTCGTCACCAAAACCGCCCAACTAAACGGACGGGACAACGTGGGATCATAATTCTTCGAAGTTCGCCAAATCTTGACGAAGGCATCCTGAATAACCTCTTCAGTCTGGCTCCGATCCCCCAAAAACTTGTACGCGTAAGAATAGAGCGACCGCGAATATCGAGTATACAGCTCATCAAACGCATCACGTTCATCTAACGCGATACGCCGAATCAATTCAGCTTCTCTACTTGCCTCGTCCATTCTCGAATTCTCGAACGGCCTATTCCGCTTCGGAAACCGCCTCCTTAGTGCCTACCGAACCGATCGATTTGGGAACATGCCTTACCATGGGCTCAACTCGATCAAGCAATGTAGCCAAAGCCTGCTTCAACGTTTCATTATAAATTGCTATCTTCTTACTATCAATCGTCCCAACGGGTATCTTCGAGCTTTCAGCGACATGAATCCCCAATTGTTTTTTGGTCCACGTAACCGGATCGCGAATGTATGCACTCAAGCGCACTTCAATTTGCCCCAGAGAGGAATACCCCCATTTTTGGATAGTCACGTACACACACGGTTGATTCATCGGAACTCTAATCCCAAATTCCTGGATGACACATGCCATCGGGAAAGCCCTCTCCTCTACCAATTCCTCGAAAGTCGATTCAAAATAATGATTACGATCCGCACTCCTCTTATCGTGCATATTATCGATCACCACGATATGTAAAATCTGAGAAGTCTTGAGAAAGACCGGCATGCCCTTTCCCACGGCCGAAACCGCAAGGCTTATCGCAATCAAATATATGAAAAAACTCCTCATTACCTTTTAGGTTTGTTCACTACAAAATCTCCTTAAAAACCAAAACATCAATCACTCATTCGCTGCATTTACGGATATAGATTCAACTATCCGCACAATATTCACCCCAATCAATGTTTCGGTGCCTCTAAACGATCCAATCTCAAGCGATCCCGATCGTCAAAAAGCACCCGCCCTAGCAACCTCAAAGCCGTCACCATCCCAAACCCACACGAGGCTGCGATGAAAAACCATATCATAATCTGATACTTCACCGCCACTTGAGGCGACACCCCACCCAAAATTTGCCCCGTCATCATCCCAGGCAATGCCACGATCCCCGCCGCTGCCATCGAATTAATAACGGGCATCATCCCCGTTCGAATACAGTCGCTCACATAAGGACGTATCGCCTCCTTCGCAGAATACCCCAAAGCCAACTTCTGCTCCACCAACGCCTGCTGCTCGTACAACGCATTCGTCAACCGGTCCATGGCCAAACTAATCGCACTCATCGTATTGCTCATGATCATACCCAACAACGGGATCGCATACTGTGGCATATACCACGGATCGGGACGCACCACGACCAACAAACCATAAAGAGAAATCGCAAAACTCGAGACAAACACCGTCGCCGCCCCAATCCCAAGTGCTCGAACGCCCTTAATCCGACGCTTCTGCCGTGCCACCATCTCCCGAGACGCCACGGTCAACATCACCACCGAAAGCAAAACCACATAAAGCAAGTGCCCATCCTCGAACAAAAATTTCAGCACATAGCCTATCAAAGAAAGTTGGATCACCAACCTCACCGTCGAAACTAGCAACGACCGACTCAGCCCCTGCCGAAACGGCACCAACACCACGTACAACGCAACAATCGCCGAAGCAGCGAAGCCCAACTGCCAATAACTCAGATCAATCGTAGTCATCCTCGTTCCTCCAATCTAAACTGCTTATCTTTCATCCGGTAACGCTTCAGCCCAACACGCTCAGCCTGACTCTCACTATGCGTGACCCAAATCAGTTCCGCATTAGCCTCCTTCGCATAGTCCAAAATCATCGTCTCGACGCGACGCGCCGTCTCATCATCCAAATTAGCAGTCGGCTCATCCAACAAAAGCACCTCAGGATCCCGATCCAACAGCCGCAACAACCCCAAACGCTGACGCTCACCCATCGACAACCGGTGCGGATGCCACTCCATACACTCACTCGACAAACCCAAGGCCCCCAAACGTTCCCCAGAAGGAGCCTCCAAAAAATGATCCAATACACTATCCTCCCACCACAAAATCTCAGCCGGAAGATAGCCCACCCGTCGCCGCCAATCCGACGCCGATACACTCGAACGTAGCTCGCCTTTTAAAGTCACCTCCCCCTCATGAGGAATCAAGTCGGCGATCGCTCGCAACAAAAGCGATTTTCCAGAGCCAGATTCTCCGCGAATACAAATCGCTTCGCCAAGCTCCATACTCAACGAAATCGCCTCCCAATCCAAAAACCGTAAATTCACGAGAGTTAAACTCATAGGAATAAAGGAACTATCATCCAAAAAGAAGAGATCAACCATTGCCGCACAGGAAATTCCCCTCAAAGCTCCCTCCTATGACCCAGACTATCAAACTAGGAATCGCCGGAGGTTCACACGGACGCCGCCACGTCATGGCCTTCAACAAAATTGAAGGCGTCGAACTCACCGCATTTGCCGACCCCTCCGAGCAATCACGAGAACGCATGGCCAGCACCTTCGGATTCAAAAAAACCTACGAGTCCTGCACCGAAATGGTAGAGTCTGGCGAAATCGATGCCGTAGTCATCGCCACACCAACCGCCATGAGAGCACGCCACGTAAGCGAAGCCCTAAACGCCGAGCTCCACACTCTCAGCGAAATGCCCCCGGCAACCAACGCCAGCGAAATGTCACAATTCGCCACTACCGCCAGTCTCGTCGGAAAAACCTACATGTTCGCCAACCTCAACCGCTTCTCCCCACAAGTCGAAGAAGCACGCAAACTCGTCAGCTCTGGAGAACTCGGCGACGTATTCAACGCCGACGGACGATGGCAATACGCATGGTGGCCCTACGATAACGAAAACTGGCGCACACAAGCCGACCAAGGAGGAGGCGTCCTCCTCGATATGGCCGCCCAAATAATCGACTCCCTCTGGTACGTCATGGGATGCCCCGACCCCGCCGAGGCCATGGCCAGCTCCTACAGCTTCTTCATGAACAAAGAAAGTTCCCTACAAGACTCCATCGCCGAAGACACCATCAGTGGCATGCTCAGATTCCGGAACGGAGCCTCCCTCAACATCGCCTCAATGTTCTTCTCACACGCCGAAGGAAAACGCAGTGCATGGAACTCACCCGAAGTCAGAGAAATGAGAATCAACGGCTCCCTATCCTCGCTCGACCTAGAACGCGGAACACAAATAACCGTTGGCGGCCAAAAAGAAATCACCAATAAATCCTACACATCCAAACTATCAGACGCCGATACTTTTCTCGCTCAAGCCCAAGAATTCATATCCGCCATCCGCGAAGAACGCGAACCACGCAGCTCAGCCAAACAAGCCATCAACCTCATGAAAATGCTTGATGCCCTAAAAAATTCCGCAAAAGACAAGCAAAGCGTATCCATAAAGACAGAGCGCTCTCTAGACGACCTCTTCAACGCAATGTAGGGCCCAGGGGGCACCCCCACCCCCACAACCCAATCATGTAGGCTCCGGATAGCCTGCCGGTCGAAGCCTTGGCGTAGTCCGGTTATCCGGGCAGCAACCCAATAAATCAGTCCACCTGATACGCTTCAATCAAAGCGATTCCTGAGGTATCTCCCACACCTCCAACGATGACAGTATAGGCTCCCGGATTAAGCGTCACTAACATAGCCGCATCCTTAGACCCCGATTCAAAGTTCTGAGAGCCCACCTGAACAAAGACCTCATTCAGTACGGACTCCTGCCCCCCATCGCCCCAGTTGTCATTATAATTTAAGAACGAAAGCCCCTCAAATAAAAACATATGAGGATCTGCCAAATTCTTGCCGGTCAGTCCCGAATCAATACTCGGCAATATAGGACCCGCTGCAGTCACCAAAACCGTCTTCGCCACTTCACCCGTGATCACAAAACCACCGATCAACGAACGGTCACCAGCCTCCAAATAACCACGAGTCGAGATATTGACCAAATCGTTCACACCCGAATCATTAATCGTCAACTGAGCCGGCGAACTCGATACAGAATTCACCACCGCCGCATACTCTCCGACATCCCCAGCTCCAACATTATCAATCACCAAAGTCCCTCCAGCTTTACCCCCTAAGACCTGTCCATTCTTGCTCCACTGTACCGTTGCTCCGGTGTCAACGGCCGTCGCAAAAAACTGAGCACGTCCTCCCGTTCTAGTAGCCATGGATACCGGCTGAAGAGTAAAGGCTGGTGCAGCCACATTAACCGTAACCAACAATGAACCCGTCTCGGTCGTATCTCCCGTTAAGTTCCTTTTATGATAAGGACGAATCGCGAAAGTAAAATTTCCCTCCTCACTTGGAACACCACTTAAAACTCCCGATTGTGCATTGAGAATATCTCCATTCCCTCCCTCTAACACCTCACCGTTGGCTCCCGTAAACGTCAAACCAGGAACGCTCCCCTGAACCTTCCACGACTGAGCCAGATTCTTAGTATCCTCGACACTAAAAGTCATTTCAAAATTTTCACCCACTGCCGCATCCGCCGGAGATTCTGGAGAAATCACATAAGTAGATGCTCCCGAATACGCTTGAAAAACTCCCAACGCACCCGCCGTAAAACTAAGCGAACGTATCATCTGAACCATCGGAGCCGTTAACGCCTGTTGAAACTGAATGATCTGTTTCACCACTGGCAAACGCTGACAGAACATCATAGCAGCCAAAAGCCATACCTGGGTTTTCGGATTAAAAACAACGGAAGCCAAAACACGACGCCCCCTAGTAACAAGATTAACAAATTCCATAACAATCAAACTTCAGTATTCACAATTAACGATAAAACTAATTACACCCGCAACCACCGCCACCAACGCCTTCACCGCCAGTAGTCGCCTCACGGGAAAACAAAACATGCGACTTCATAACCCCAGCCAAATCATCACGACCAGACTGCATCGTCTCATCTGCCAAATTCCCCTTCTGCCACGGTTCCACCGTAGCACAGCCTGACAAAACCAGCCCCAATAACATAAAAACGCTAAGTACCCTTTTCTTCATAAGCTCTCCTCCAACAACTCCAAAACTTCTTGATCCAAAGCCACAGCCGATTTTTTCCCATGCCATCCCTCGTGTACATACCGCACTATCCCCTTCCGATCGACAAGAAACGAAGTTGGCATAACGCCCACCTTCGCAGCTTCCACCAATTTCTTATTTCCATCGTGCACGGCCACAAAACTCGTTCCCGCACGTGTTATAAATTTATCCATCAAAGCCTTCTTGGAATCCACACTCACTGCTATGATTTCAAACCCCCTATCCTTGTATTTTGAGTACACGGTTTCCATCTCTGGAAACGAAGCCTTACACGGTGCACACCACGACGCCCAGAAATCAACAAGAACGACCTTACCCTCCATATCGGGCAATACCCCCTCCAATTCAAAGGTCGATAAATCCGCAAAAACCTGCCCTTTCTCAAACCCAACATCGGCGGCCAACGAAGGCCACACCCAGAAAAAAGAGGCCAACAATAAGACCACTCTACTTAGATTCATAACTCCACCCTGTTTCAATTTATTGCACAACATAAGAATAAAAATTTCGTGTTTGGTTAATTCCGTTTGCCATAAAAAAACAGCCTTCTGCACCGGGTGTATCTTCAATAAGACGTCCTCCCTCATCTTGACCCATTATAAACGCCGCTGTCGAAAGCACTCCTGCCTCAAGACAAGAATTCGCGAGTACCGTCACCGAAAGCACTTCACTATGAGTCGGACGTCCACTACGTGGATCAATAATATGACCATACCGTTGCCCATTCGACTCAAAGAAACGACGATAGTCCCCCGAGGTAGCAACGCCTCCTCCGAGACAAGCCAAACTACTCCAAGGCTTTCCCGGTGATTGCGGATCCTCCAGTGCAACATGCCAAGCAGGAGCTCTAGGGGGAGTTCCAATAACATGTAAATCCCGTCCTAAATCGACAAGGCAGGAGTCAACACCGTGTCCCACTGCAATAGCCGCGACCTTGTCTACAGCATACTCTTTACCAAAGCCTCCAAAATCCAAGGACATCCCTGCTTCTGGCAAATAGACTTCTCCCGACTTACGTTCTACTTTATCCCAACCAACAAGTCTTTGGGCGGCCGCAACCTCTTCATCAGTGGGCAGCTCTCCCCCTTCACGTTTTCGAAAATCCCAAAGTTCAATCAACGGCAACATGCTCGGATCCATGATCCTGTCAGTCATAAAGTGCAAATCGTCACAGATCGCAAAAATGGACTCCAGCTCTGCATCAATAGGAACCGGAGAGACCCCAGCCGCCCGATTAATTTCGCTCACAATACTATCGTCACGAAACCGAGAGTATTTCGTTTCAAACTCAGCGATCCACCCAACAGCCTCTTTTGCAAACGCCACCGCTCCATTTCGATCCGAATGAGAAAAACGTATCAAACAATCCGAACCCAATGCTTGAAATCGAATCACATACAAAGACTCCTTCGAATCAAAGGACATCTTTACGTCAATGACCTTCCTCTTCCTTTGAGTCCCTAAAACCATAGAGTCCCTCCGAAAGTTAAGATACTTGCATCAGGATACGCAGAATGATGCGTAACTCCATCTAGCCCTTTCATCTCATAACGCTCATACGTAACATCAAATTTGATACTCTCAGTCATCTTATAAATAACCTTCAAGCCATAGCCGATCGTCTGCATCTCAGACAACCGATAATCAGAAGCATAATAAGGGGCCTCCCCTGTTGGCCGAAACTGTGCATTAAACCCTAACCCTGTAAGATCCGCCTGATAAAAGTCTGCCTCGGACTGACGATAATACCTAAAATTCGGCCGCACTATAAATCGCTCCCCAATCTTTTGATACCATTCCAAATCATAGGTCAAACTCTGCACACCCCAACTATCCTCGAAATAGCGAACATCCGCATCCAAACTCGCTCCCAATCCATCAAAGAAACGCTTAACATTAAAAAAGGCTATACCCCTATATCGAGATTCAGGGCGATTTTCCAAAATCGACTGATACACGATATCACTCCCAAAGAATATATTTTGGCTAATCCGTTTGTACGAATCATTCAGATAACCATCGATCTCACCATAAGTTAAATTTAACGCCACGACCGTATTCGCATCAATGACTTGGCTAACCCCTACAAAATAATCCCAACTCTCCTTCTCAGAAACCGTAGTCTGAATAATCCGATCATCCACATAGGAGACCCCATAACTCAATCCCGTGTTACGTTTATTAAGTTCACTCGTTCGTGATACAGCATAACCCCTTGAGAGAAAATCACTCTCTTTGCTATATGAGTACTGAACACTCGTTTCATGAATCCCTTGTGTCCACATCAGGTCTAAAACCCCAGCCCGACGTATGTCCGTCAACTGCACCAACCCCACCCCTGATCGACCTTCCTCAAGAGCCACTCCCAAGGGCGAAGCCCCCGATATCGAGTCATATACCGCATGCCCCTTCAGGGCTAAACTCGCATTGAGCTGTTTCTCAAACCCCAAATAGCTCGAAACCACCCGAATCCGCTCATCGTCCTCCTGATAATCCTGCCATTTCGCAGATACATGATCCTCAGACAATCCCAGTCGAGCACTGCTAAAAAACAGATAAAGAGCGAAGCCCTTAGACAATAAGTTACCGAATTCTCGGCGAGAGGAGTGGACAAGGGGAGTCATCTGATGGGGTAAAAGAGAGGATGAATTACTAATTGTAATACGATGCATTAGTTTCCTTGGATGCATAAAATTAGAATAAAGTAGTCTTGGGATGAAAAATCAGTACGCTTCCAAACCTGAAACGTAATCGCGTCGAGTAATGATCAAGGAAAACGACAGACTAACTGGCTTCCATCTTTTCGCCTATGGGACACTCCGCACAGACCAGCCCGAGAGCAAAATGTTCGCGGATAAATTAATTTCTTCCATCCCCGCCAAACTTCAAGGCCGTCTCTACGTCTTGCCAGAAGGCTACCCAATCCTGGAAGTCAGTTCCAATCAGATTATTGCCCACGCCACAGCCGACCCATTCCACGACTGGGATGCCGCGATAAAAGCCAACGAACACAATGGCCCGCGCGTAAACACATGCCAAGACTGGGTCGAGGGAGAACTTCTCACTCTCCCCCTAGAGCAACATGTTTTCGACAGCATGGACGCTTGGGAAGGTTTCAGTCTAAACAAGGACACCCTCTACCAAAGAATCATTACTCAAGCCTACGACACCCACGGAAAACGCTACTACTGCTGGACCTACACCTGCGCATCTAGCCCATCCCTCCCCATCCGCCGTCTCAACTCCTCACACTGGAAGCGCCCCGACTGGCTCTAAGAGAGAATTTTCGCAACCAGCCAAATTATCGGCGTGCGCCTCTTCACAACCCAATGGTAGCGGCACATCGTCCCCGATGGCCACCCCCGCAACCAAATCAGGTGGTACGCGGTTTCAAACAAAAAAACGAGAGCCTCCAAAACCGGAGAACTCTCGCTCAAAAAAATGATAACTCAGAATCGAGCTTAGAAAGGCGAATCCTCGAAATTATCCCCACCAGAACTTCCGCTCTTCTCAGTAACTTCAGCCAAAGAGCTATCAACCGCTCCACCACCGTTTTCAACACGCCACGCCTGCAAATTCACAAAGTAACGGCCCTTATACTCGTTTCCGCGAACATTGAAGCTCACCTTAATCTTGTCACCCGTGCGCAACTTATCAACAAGCTCAACCTTCTCCTTCGTACACTCGAACTTAACGTCCTGAGGAAATTTTTCCTCTGTCGTTAGAACGAATTCACGCTTGGTGAATCCACTGGAAAATGTCTGCATTTCTTCTATGACCTTAACGGTGCCTTCCATTTCGTACATGGGAGGGAACATGCCCAATGCTCCCAACATGGGAAAGCCAAAAAATCAGCGAATTTTAAATTCCTTCATAAGACGCTCTGTATAAAGCAAAAAGACACGCTTCTACTCAACTTTATCGCCATCGAGTCGAAACCCAAAGCTCAATGAAAACCAGTAGAGCTGCGACAGTCTCCACGCCAGACTTGTAAATTCCCCTGATCGACACTACTACCTAGGCAACTTCTCCTAACAAACCTACAATAACTACAAACGACTGACCAACTATATGAACAAGCTCCTCAAACCTAAGAGTGCTCTTCTTATTGCAGCGCTGCTCCTAACCTCCGGAAGCCTTTCCGCTCAAAACAAAGCCATCGGCCCACGCTCTCTCGGTATGGGCGGCGTCGGTGTTGCAACCGCAAACGACTATAACGCCGCCTTCCTCAACCCCGCCGCCATCCACCTCTTCGAAAAAGGAGATCACAACCCTGAAACCGAAATTCTCGACTACAAGAATTTCGGCTTCGGAATGGATTTTAGTGGAGGCTACTCATTCGAAGGAAATCTAGAGGATTACGTCGACGATCTCGCCGACCTCGCCGACAAACTCGATTCCATCAACTCAGAGGCCCTTACGAGCGACAACATAATCGACCTTCTCGATGCCGTCTCACTTCTCGATCGCATAAATGAACCAGGAAATGCCTTCCTTGTTGACGGGAACGGAGGCTTCGCGACTCGAATCGGAAAAGTAGGAATTGGTATTAGGGTTCACGCAGAAGGCTTCGGTCGGGTCCAAGAGATTGACTACACGAATATCGGCCTTGATTTCAATGACACGCGCGAACTAATGGAGGAGCTTTTCCAAATCAACTCAGATTCCTTGCCCACTACCTTTGCGACAGGAGATAGAGTAGGTGCCGCACAAGCACCTAGTGATTATCTTACGACTTTCGAAGCAGAATACGATCCAGATATTTATACCAAAATTAGCGAACCCCAATTCAATCGTATCCTCGAGGGGCTTAACAAAGGTATTATAACACCCGAAGACATTGCCAACGACCAGAACATCGATGTCGGCGATATCAGTAAACTAACTCAAGAGGAATTCGAAGAGGGACTTAAAGAAGTTAATGACCAACTCGTCATAGCAATCGAGGAAGATAGAATTTCCGAAGAGGACCTCGATAGTGCTATCGATGGTTTTGTAGCATTAGCAGAAAAAATCAAAGAAACCGACACCGCTAACAGCGGAAGTACTGACTCCAACAAGAGTGCAATTGCTATGCGCGGGTTTGGATACGTTGAAGTTCCTCTAACTTTCGGGAAATCGTTTGGAGACAATTTTTCCATGGGTGCAAATCTCAAATACATGCGTGGCCGTGTATACGGTGTAAGCGTTGGTGTTTTCGATGATGATTCAGACGAGATTATAAAACGTATCGAAGACAATTTCGTTGAAAGCAACGCCTACGGCCTCGACATCGGTGCCCTCTATCGAGCGAAACGTTATCAACTCGGTGTGAATGGAACCAACCTCAATTCACCCAAATTCGATGGTCTAACCTACGTGAGCAAACTCAGCGGAAATGACGTCGTAATTCCAGCGGTTACCATTGACCCACAAATCACTGCTGGTGCGGCAGTGTTTCTCTCAAAATCATTCATGGTCGAATACAATGTCGACCTAATGGAAACCGAAAGTTTCAATGGACTCCGAAAAAGCCAATACTCCAAGCTCGGAGCTCAATGGCACTTTCTAAAAATCTTCGTTCTCCGCGGAGGCTATTACACCAATCTCGCCGAAAGCCTCAATGGAGATGTCCTCTCCGCTGGTCTCGGAGTCCGTCTTGCAGGCGTTCGCCTAGACTTCGGTGGATCCATGTCTACCGACACAAAAGAAGTCGACGGTTCAGAAGTTCCTCTCGAAAGTCGATTCGGCGCATCACTCAGTTTCCGCTACTAAATAAAACGAATACACTAAAGACCTATTAAATCAAAAGCCTCAGTCGAATGACTGAGGCTTTTTCGTGCCATAAAGACAGACACCCCTTCACCCCGAAAGCAATCACTCAATACCAAGTGGCAAACACCAAGAGACGTGTTCAGATTCAGCACAACGAGCGAAACGCTTCAGCGGCTCACCCACAGGCTCCCAGGACAAACGATAGCTTCCAAAGTGACAAGGCACCATCCTCTCAGCGCCAAGATCAAAAAACGCCTGAACAGCCTCCTCTGGATTTAAATGGCGAGACTTCAAGAACCACTGCGGAGAATAAGCACCTACAGGCAATAACGCCGTATCGATCTTCCACCGCTTACCAATCTCTCCAAAATGGCTCCCATATGCAGAGTCTCCACATACAAACAAATTCTTAACGCCGTCGCTAATCAGAAAACTACAGGCGAAAAACGAACGCTGCCACGGATACCGCCATCCCCCATGCCGAGCATACAAAGCCCTAATCGTTAGCGATCCGACACGAATCTCCTCATCCAATTCCAATGGAGAAACCTGCACTTCCCGCTGAAGCGACCACGACAAAAACCGTTCCGTATTCCGAGGAATCACAATCCTTTTAGGACTGCACAGGCCTAAGCTCCGATTATCTAAATGGTCCATGTGCCCATGCGATACCAACGCGACATCCACATCCTCTAGCAACTTAACATCGGGAGCAGGAACCAGTCGTGGGAAAGGCCCTATCCAGGCAGAGAATACAGGATCAACCAATATCCTCAAACCGTGCCAATCGATTCGAAAAGAAGCATGCCCTAACCACAAGATAGTGGGCTCACGAGGATAAGTTCCCACTGCCGAAAGCTTCCCTTCGCACACGTTGCGAACACAAAGCTCATCCAACAGTCCACTCCTTAACTTCCAATCTCCCAACCCCATCTACTGATCTAACAAAGGAAGACGTAGCTCCAATCTCAATCCACTTCGATCCGTTCGATTAAGAGCCCCTATAATTCCCCCATGCTGTTCGACAATACTCCTGCACAAAGCCAAACCTAAACCAGACCCACGCAAAGACGACTTCCGAAAAAAACGATCAAAAATCCGATCCAAATCCTTATCATCTACTCCCGGCCCCTCGTCTTCCATCACAATAAAGGCACCCTCCTCTCTGCAAAACGACTTCATCGAAATCAACCCACCCTCAGGTGAAAACTTGATAGCATTGGACAACAAATTAAAAAACGTATTGCGCAGCCACACTCTATCAATCCGCACCAATCGCTCACAACTATTATCACAATCAAACCGCAATCCCTTATCCTCACAAAGTAATATCGCATCCTGTACAAAATCGTCCAAACACTCCTTTACCGAACACGACTCTAACTTCAAATCAAGAACCCCGGCGTCTGCCTTAGAAAGGATCAACAGATCATTTATGACGTGATTCATTCGCTCAACCTCGTCAATTTGAGCTTCCGCATTCCGACGATTTTCAGAGCCCCCCCCAAGAGAATTTAGAAGCTCCTCCGCGTTGATACGAATCAGAGATAGTGGCGTTTTCAACTCATGGGACGCATCCGCCGTAAAGCGTTGAACCTGCTTAAACGACGACTGGAGGCGATCAAACATCGCATTCAATAACTTCGCCAAATCCGCAACCTCATCCTTTGTATCCGAAATTACTATACGCTCCCCTAAATTATCGCCGTTAATTCGCGAAGCCGTCTTCTGTATATTCGCAATCGGGTTAAGAGCAATTCGACTCAAAATATAACCCACAACTAAACTCGTCAAAAAAACCGCTACAAGAATCATCAGAGCAATGCGAACAAGATTCTGATTCAACGTATGCAAGCCTTCCAACGAAGATGCGATGTGCACATCATACCCACCAGCCTGGTACTCACTAACCCGCAACGCTCCTAGTTCCGAATCATTTATGGTAATTCGAGGCATACGATGAACGGAAACAGGCAACGCATGCCCCGCCATATTACTACTCGTAAAGAAAGTTTCATTGTGAGAATGCCCCACTTGAAAGAAAAACAATGCCGCATCTATTTCGGTATGATCCAAGATCGCCTTCACCGCTGCCTCTTCACTTCCTTGTGCCTCATAATCCAAAATGCGAGGTTCAATCTCCTCAAACTCTGAATCATTCATCATATCCACCCCTTCAATGAAACTCCGCTCAAGCACAAGCTGTCCAACTACCAAAAAGATAGCCGCCGTAATTGTCGCCGCAAGAGCGTACCATACCGTGAGTCGAGTAGAGAGAGATTTCATGGCATGCTATAACCGACTCCTCGAACGGTCTTAATCAAAGGAACATCACCCGTATCCATCAGACGCTGCCTCAGTTTTCGAATATACACATCAATCAAATTCGTTTGCATATCATAGTTGGCTTCCCAAATCATTTCGCCTATTTGAGTGCGCGTCAAAACACGCCCTTGGTTCTGCATAAGTGCTTCCAACAAGGCATACTCGCGATTCGTCAATTCAACCACATCACCGGAACAACTTACCTTGTGTCCCAGTAAATCCATCGAAACATGGCGATAGTTTAAAACCGTTTGCTTTCCCTTCGCCCTTCGCCTCAACAACGAACGCGATCGTGCCAAGAGCTCATCAAACGCAAAGGGCTTCGGCAGATAGTCATCTGCTCCCAAATTGATTCCATCCACACGATCTCGTACCGAATCCCGTGCACTCAAAATAACAACAGGTTCTTCGTATCCACAACCACGCCATTCTTTCAAAAGATCTAAGCCATCGCCATCCGGTAAACCGAGATCAAGTACAATCAAATCATACCCTCCTTCGCTCAACGCATCCATCGCGCCACGGCAAGTAGTCACCCAAGACGTCGAATACGCATTCTCACGAAACCCTTTCTCAATAAAACGAGCCACTCGCTCCTCATCCTCAACAATAAGAATCCTCATAATTTACTTCTGCCTACCAGACTCTATACTCAGCACGTAAGTTACCAAATCGACGATTTCCGGATCAGTCAAATATTCATGCCCAGGCATCGACGTTCCCCGGATACCAAACTTAACGATTTGCTCCAGTCGTCGTTTCCGCCAATCGCCCTCCATCGCTTGTGGGACAAAGACGCCATCCCCTGAAATCAGATTCCTAGGACGTGGATCAAACGACTCCGAACACACCCCATCCCCAACCCCAGATTCCCCATGGCATTGAGCACAGATGCTAAAAAACAAAACCTGCCCATCCATCAAATTCCCTACAATTGAGGAATCCACTTCCCAGGATTCAACATCCTGCAGCCACGAACCTGAAGACTCCGGAACGAGGCCACTCAAATAGTCCAAAAGAACCTCCCCATCCTCTCCTTTACCTTCAAACAAACGCTGATACGAAGGCATCCGACTCCCGGGAGAAATCCCCGATGGATCGATCAAATGAGCACGATTCCACTCCCGCGATCGCCGCAACCCCACACTCGATAGATCAGGACCTTGTCGCCGATTGCCAATCAGCACCGCATCGCCCATCCCATCTGGCACCTCACTCGCCGGTCCATACCACAAGTCATCCATCGTCCCTGGACGAGAATATTGTGAATGACAATGGATACACCCCTCCGAGACATATACCTCTTCTCCCGTCCGCAACTCACCGATAGTGCCTCCCTGCTTTAGGCCATACGCCAACCAAGAGACCACAACACTCAAGCCAACAATCAAAATCGAAGCTCTCAAAAGACCTCCCCTCCCCGAAGAACCATCCGCTTTCGAACAAGCCATCCCCCCGCAACGAAAAAGTAAACAAACGCGATTGCGACAAACCAGACTGGCACTCGATGCAAATCTTTCGCCATTCCAATTCCCATCGCCGAACCGAACCAGCCCGCAACCCCATATATAAATGCCGCACGCCTCTGAGCAGGCCACAGCCCAGTCCCGTCCCTAGAAAGCCCAACGAACGCAGTCAAAGCAGTCGAATATGCCGAAACCGCTCCCACATAAACAAACGTCGATACCATCGCCCACGACGAACCCCCAGATTGAATTCCAATAAGGCCCACACTCAGTCCAAAAATTGAAACAATCCAAAGCCCTATCAATACCCCCCTATCCAATAACCACCCCGCCAATACAGCCGCCACAAAATGCACAATGCCATTGTACCACAGCATAGATTCCCCTCCCCAACTCTGGCCCTTTAGCTCTGCAGTCTCCTGAATCACATAAAACGCAGCAGAATCAAACCACACCAAAACCAAAAAAAAGCCACACGCGAGCCACAACCCACCGGAATTATAAAACCTAAAATCAACCCGCTCAAATACCTCCCTCTCATCAGACTTAGCCTCCCAAGGCATTACGATACAAACAATCACTCCCAGCAGACAAGCCACCCCCGCCATCAAACACTGGTCCACCGAATCAGATCGAAACACCACCGGTACATTACTCAAAAAATAAGCAATCCCAACCCCAACCCCAGTCCACAAACCAAGACTCCTCACGGGTAGCCTCTCTCTCAAGGTAGACGCAATCGATACGGTCAGCACCCCCACCGAAAACCCGATCCCCAAACCATACATCGGAAAAATCCCCAAACCGGGCAACATCCCCACCAAAGGAGCCAACACCCCACATCCTATAAAACCACTACCGATCCACGCTGAAGCCGATTCCCTACGGAAATATCGTGCAACAACCGCACAGCCCAAGACACCACCCAGCCCCATGCATAACATCGATAAATCCAATAATTCCCCCTCAGAATCTACCTCACTCAAGCGATGCAAAAACGCAAATTGAGCAAAGATCAAAAAATAGAAAAACGTGCACGAGACGACCAACGCCATTCCCCACGATTGCTTCGCTCCCATCTTCATCAAAGCCCCTCCCTCTCTTTATACCGACAAAGCCACCAAACCTGAAACACAGCCAACGACAAATCCGTCAAAGGCACCGCAACCCACTCAAAGCCAAGTACTCCTCGAAGAATCATACCCCCCGTAACAACAGACACACACACACGAACCCAAGCCGTCGCCCACCACAGAATCCAAAGCACACTTCTCTCCAAAAACAAACCCCACAAATAGAGCGAACCAACGGCAAAAACAAACGCCCCGATAAATCGAATCAATTCCAATTGATACAAAGAGTGATCTACCCCCATCACCCTCAACGTAATTTCGGGCATCAACAACAACCCTACTCCAGTTAGGGAGTCGATTCCCCCAGCCCCCAGACTATAGAATTTCACGACATCTACCTTCATACTCGATCCTCCTCTTTCAGCGAATTCCACCACCAAATTCCACTACACACCATCATGGCTACACCAACCAGCAAGCGCCCGAAATAGAGAACCTCAGTCAATTGATTCTCACAAAACAACACACCGGGATTTTTCCCTTCACGCACTCCCTGCCAAAACATCAAAACCACATACAAGAACACCGAAACATTCCAGACCACGACCAAGTGACGCCGGCTCAACAGAGCACGCATTCGACCAGCGCCCCCCAGCTCAATCAGCAAAACCATATTCATCGCACTCACCATACCCGCCATCGCCAAATGAGAATGAGCCACCAACCCATTCGTAAACTTGAGAACATCCAACACACCAGGCAAAAAAATAACCCACCCATTCAAGGCCAATAATCCCCACCAAAAAAAGAAACTGTAACGCCACAAACGCGACGCCTCTGACCATTCAAACGCCCCCCAAAACCAAGCCACTATAAACGGCCAAAACAGCAAACTGCCTAAACCTATAATTTGATCCCAATCACGATTCGACGCGTTCCCGTGGCCAATCAAAAAATAAAGTATCCAACAAACGCATAAAGCCAAGACGAAGACCACCTTACGTCGTCCGACCACATCCCCTACCGGCAACCGAAGACCCCATCCCGGAATAGCACCCATCACCATCACAAT
Source organism: uncultured Puniceicoccaceae bacterium (assembly GCA_963933925.1). Taxonomy (GTDB): domain Bacteria; phylum Verrucomicrobiota; class Verrucomicrobiia; order Opitutales; family Opitutaceae; genus JAKYXN01. Next base: position 4,170 of record CAWVWU010000007.1, on the reverse strand, counting down.
CCCTAAAGTCGACGCCAACAACGAATGTCCCGTTGCTCCACCACTATCAGGATCAACAGGCGGATACACCGTCGAGTCGGTAGTCATATACAACGCGACAGGAACCAAAAACAAACAAGCAGTAACCCCTCCCAAAACCCAAAGTTTACTGATCGACATCTCCCCCTCTGAACGCTTTCGCCATCGGCTCAACCATCCCCACGCACAAATCCCCCATAAGACAAAAAGCACAACCACAAAGTAACCACGGCCCCACCCAAACCAGTTCAAAAAAGGCTTTCCCGTCACCTCACCAGACAACCACCCCATAGCACCAACGATCAACGCCGACGACCACAACGCATAAACCAGCCCAACTTTCGCCACTCCTCGCTCCGAGACATCCCAGTACTGCACCATCAACATTCCAAGCAGCGGCAAGGACGACCACCCATACAAATGCCAATCCATATGAAGCGGCATCCATCGCCCATAACTCAAAGGCGCCAACCAATCATTCGCTTGCGGATACACAAGCAACCACGACAACCAGACCCCAACAACATTAGCCGCCAACAACCAAAACAGACTGTAACGAGCAACCGTCAACTGGATCCCCGAACACGTGCTCGGCCCCTGACTCATAACTCCTTAACAGCCCCTTCTCTCACCTGAAACAGACGGTCGCAACTCTCAGCAAATCGACGTTCATGAGTCGCCATAACAACCGTTACCTTCTCCTTGCGAGCCATCTCTTTCAGAATCTCAAATACGCGCTCCCCCGTCCGTTCATCAAGAGACCCCGTCGGCTCATCCGCAAGAATCACCTCAGGTCGATGCATCATCGCACGACAAATCGCCACCCTCTGACGCTCCCCTCCCGAAAGATCCTGTATTCGTCGATCACTACGATGGGAAATCTCCAACAATGCCGCAAGCTCATCGAAACGCTCCCGATATTTTAAAGGATCTCCCCCTGTGGCCACACAGGTCACCAAACAATTTTCCATCATCGTCAAATCCGGTATCAAATTGTGAAGTTGAAAAACAAACCCCACCTTCTCCCGTCGCAATCGAAGTCGATCCATTTCAGAACACGGATTAAGACCAGCCACACGAATTGTTCCCACATCCGCAGTATCCAATCCACCCATAATATGAAGCAGTGTCGTTTTCCCGGAGCCGGACGCTCCCCAAAGGGCCACAACCTCTCCAACTCCAATATCCAAACAGGCATCCCTTAAGACCTTGATCTTCCCGTCATCAAAAGACTTTCCAATCCCCGAGACCGATATTATCGGTTCTTTCCCATGAATCAACTTACTCATATCTCAAAGCCTCCGCTGGTTGAATACGTGTCGCATGCCAAGCAGGATAAATCGCCCCAGCCGCACTCGTACAAAAAGCAACTGCAACCACACCGACTAAAACAACAGGATCAATCGATGGCTGAATATAGCCATTAAGCTGCGGTAAGCTCTCCATCACGTGCAAAGCACCATAACCAAGAACAAACCCACCAATCGTTCCGCACACGGCTAAAACAAGGGATTCGCCAATAATCATCGACGCCACCTGCAGCTTCGAAAACCCCGTAACCCGCAAAATCGCAATCTCTCGAATTCGACTAAACACCGACATCAACATCGTATTAGCAACTCCCATACCTCCCAACAAGAAAGCACAAACACCGACAGCCCACGCCGTTGCCGTCATTATCTTAAACTGACTATAACTCTGGCTAAACTCTTCGTTCTCCAAGGCGATCAAGTCCGAAAACGTACTCTCAACGGTCTCACGAAAAACATCACCTTGAGATTCATCGACAAGCTTCACCGCAACAATCGAACAAATCCCCTCTCTTCGAAAGAAGGTCTGAGCCGTCCTCAACGGCATAAAAACCCCTCCATTCTCAAACCCATTCGACATCTCCAAGATTCCGCCCACTTCAAAAATAGCCTTACCGATCGGTACACGATCCCCAAGCCTTGCGTCCAAAAATTCCGCCGCCCGCGACCCAAGATAGATAACATCCTCAGCCGTACCAAAACCTTCCGCGTCACCTGCAATCCATTTCGCATCTGCTAGCCTCGGATCATTCTCTCGTATCCCAAAACTCGTGATAACGGGTTTATCCTCAGACGACACGATCCCAAACAACATGGGAAACGCAGACTCCACCCCAGCCAAAGCCTCGATATCGACAACCGCCTCCTCGGTTACACTACTAAAAAATAAGTCAGAGACATTCTTCTCGAAAACCAAAAAGTGACTATCGGTCGAAAGGATCTTCTCAAACATCCCGATCGCTCCGAGGACAATTGACAGCACCGTCAACATGGCCGCCACTCCAAACGCAATCCCCGCCGACCCGATCAACGACCGGACCCGATGTCGCAAAATATTAAGTAATATCAATCGTGAAAAATTCATATCAGATATCGGCCTAGGCGACCTCTTGATTCCTCAGAATCGGTTCCATCTTTTCCAAAAACTCATTGTGAAAACGCAGGAGACAATTCCACTCTCGACCTCCAGTATCCGCCAACGCATTCAACGAATGATCAGCATCCTTCAAATAGAGTCTCAATTTCGTCAAAGCAGCCTCTACTCCAACCTGTAACGCCATATTCGGTCGCCCTAATTGCTCATCTTTCTGAGTACTCTTTCCTGAACTATCCTCACCGAACAAAACATCCTTTAAGTCATCAGCAATCTGATACGCAATTCCCCAGCTCTCAGAAAGACGTGCCAAATGAAGTTTCTCATACCGACTCCCGCCCCCCAAGATAGCAGGCAACAACAAACACAAACGAAACAACGCTCCGGTCTTAAGCAAAGCAATTCTCTCAACCTCAAGCTCTTGACCCGATCGAGAACAAAAGTTGAGATCACGAGCCTGCCCATTTAAAACCCCTTCAAGACCCAAACTAGATTCTATCAAATCAGCCGCCTCCTCAGCACAGTTCGAATCGACCTTATTCATCTGCCGCCAGAACAATGCATAGCCTCGGTTAATAAACCCTAAAGAGGCAAGAATCGCCGTACTCTCTCCATAAACCTCATGCACACAAGCCTCTCCCCGACGCAGCTTCGCGTCATCCATGCTCGGCAAGTCATCTAAAATCAATGACGCGAGATGAAAGAGTTCCACACTCGATCCAATCGCCTGTCCACTTTCCTGTGACATCCCAAGTTCATCGCAAACCGCAACACACAACATTGCACGCGAGAAACTCCCTTTCGTTTCCAAAGAATAGTCCAGAGCATCTCGCAACTGAGGTTCGATTCCTGGCCCCACTGGCATACTCTCCCCTAAAAACCGAGGATCCAAGGTATTCTCACTACTACGCATTATCATAATTCCCTTTCGAATAATTGTTAGAAACCGTGGTCTCACTCATCAGAATTTTAAACCTAGTGGACTCAAGTAACGCGCGTCCCTCCATAATTGCCCAAGGAGAAAAGTTCTCAAATTCCGTTCCTACAGGATCAAGACAGGCTTCAGAAAACGCCTCCCAGTCAACCCAATCACAGGATTCAACCTCAGCAGGATTTGGACGTGGAACCTCGTCTGAGAATCCAACAAAAACAGGACACAATTCGTTCTCCCAAATTCCACCCCAACACGCCCTATACCTGAAATGCGGAAGGACCATATGAACCTCCGTATCTAGAATCCCTATTTCATATTCCATTCGCCGTGCGATCGCATCCTCAAATGATTCACCTGGCAAAGGGTGACCGCAAAAAGAGTTGCTCCAAATACCTGGCCATGTCCGTTTGTGAAAAGCACGCCGTTGAACGAGAAACCTCCCTTTCGAATCAAAAAGAAATACCGAGAAAGCCAAATGCAACGGAGTATCAGCGTGGTGAACCTCCCCCTTAGAAATTTGCCCAATCGTTTGAGCCCGTTCATCAACCAAAACCACGGGTTCGCGGTCACTAAGTTCTAAAAAATCAAGCTCCATATTATTCGCTATGAGTTACCCCCTCAATATGTATTCGAATACCCAATTTAGGTTTCACCCTAAAAAACAACAACTTCACGATTTCCAATCCCCATTCCTGATGATCCAAAACAACATCCCCCTCCAAAATCCACTTCCCCTGGTTTTCACGAGAAGAATACGGGATCTCAATTTGACGAGAAACCCCATGCATCACCAACTCACCAATCGCGACAAGTCC